>NZ_JBEXRO010000012.1:0-222030 GCF_040613095.1 Streptomyces sp. NPDC006309
CGAACCCATTCGGCATTGGTCAGATCACCCCGCCCCATGCAGGGCACAACGAGCAAAGGATCCGACAGTCACATGATCCGCCGGACAGAACCTAGTCCGTCCGCTCGACGGCACACGTTCATCCGCGCACGTACAGGGGCTCGCCCGGCGGCGTGGTCCCGGCCGGCAGCAGTGCCAGGTCGAGGCCGCGTACCAGGCGGGCCCGCAGTGTCTCGTCGGCCGCCAGGCGTTCGGCGACCGCCCGGGCGGCCTCGGCGGGCACAACCGCCGGGTCGAGGACGAGCGCGAGGATGCCGTCGGCCCGCCCGGGGCCGAGGTGGGCGCGGAGCACGGCGGGTTCCGCCGCCACCGCCGTACGGACTGCCTCGACGACCGCGGGGTCGGCGAGCGGGTCGATGCTGGTGCGGCCCTCGGCGAGGGCGAGCAGCGCCGGGCCGGTCAGCTCGAACGGCACCGGCCCGGCGAGGTCCAGCACGACCGTGTCGGCCTTCTCGTGCGCGGCGGCCTGAAGCGCCTGGTGCAGGGGTACGGCGACCGGGCGGGCCCCGGGGTCCCAGCGGGCCAGGGAGTCGGTGGAGGTGAAGGCGGGCAGCGCGGTGCGGTCGCCGGCCTTCAGCGTGGGGACGGCCATGTCGCTGGTCTTCTCGCGGCGCAGCCCGTTCTCGTCCTCCTCCACCTCGCCGAGCACGGCGACGACGGGGACGAGCAGGCGGGCGCCCTTGAGCGCCTCCAGGACGGGCCCGAGGGCGCCGCGGTCCTCGGCCCAGGCGGCGAGGGCGGCGCTCAGCCGGGGGTCGGCGGAGCCGTCGTCGCCGGAGAAGCCGGGGTCGGGGATGTTCTTGTTCGCCACGGTCACCGACCCTATCGGGGGGAGGCCGCCGGCCGGCCGCGGGGCCGGAGGCACGCCGTCCACAGGAATCCCGGCATTCCCTGACGTGACCCTCAGCCCGGCCCCAGGGGGCGCACAGCCCGCGCCCCGAGCATCGCGGGCATGGAATCCTCCCGAGCCCGCCGTCGCCGCCGAGGGCGCCCGTCCCGGCGCCGTCCCCTCCTGTGTGCCGCGCTCGCCGTCGTCGCCGTGGGCGGGGCCACCGCCGGCGGCACGGTCTGCGTGCGGGAGCGGGCGCGCTCGGGGAACGCGGCCGTATCGTCGGCGGCGACGCTCCCGGCCTCCCCCCTCCGCCGGGGCGGGCGAGGAGGCGTCGGTGGAACCCGTCACGGAACCCGCGGTGGACCGGGACGCGCTGCTGTCCAGGGCGATGGCGCGGGTGGCCGTGCCGTCCGGGGCGCGGGTGTCGGTGGCGGTGCTGGAGACGGACTCCGGCGGCAGCGCCGTGTACGGCGACGCGGCCTTCGACACCGCGAGCATCGTCAAGGTCGACATCCTGGCCGCGCTGCTGCTCCGGGCCCCGGACGCGGGGCGGGGGCTGACGGCGGCCGAGCGGGCGTACGCCGAGAAAATGATCGAGAACAGCGACAACGCGTCCGCGACGGCGCTGTGGCACACGATCGGGGGCGCGGCCGGCCTGGACGCGGCCAATGCACGCTTCGGCCTGAACGCGACCTCCGGCGGCGCGGACGGGCTGTGGGGGCTGACGCGGACGACGGCCGCGGACCAGCTCGTCCTGCTGCGGCAGGTGTTCGGGGAGGACTCCCGGCTGAGCGCGGCCTCCCGCGCGTATGTGCGGGGGCTGATGGAGTCGGTCCGGGCGGACCAGCGGTGGGGGGTGTCGGCCGCCGCCCGGGGCGGCTCCTCGGCGCTGAAGAACGGTTGGCTGCCGCGCGGCACGACGGGGCTGTGGGACGTGAACAGCGTCGGCCGGGTGACGGTGGACGGCACCGGCTATCTGGTGGCGGTGCTGTCGGACGGCACCCGGAGCCAGGCGGAGGGCATCGCGCTGGTGGAGGCGGCGGCGAAGGCGTCCGTCTCCGCGTTCACCGCCGGCTGAGCCGTCTCCTCCTGCCGCCCCGCCACAGCAGGACGCCCGCGACCAGCAGGACCCCGCCGGCGCCGCCCGCCAGCGGGCCCGCCCAGCCGGAGGCCGAGGAGGCGGTACCGGGGGCGTCGGGACCGGCACCGAAGTACCGCTCGCCGTACGACGCCGGGCGCAGGCGCTGCGGCTTCAGGCGGGCCGCCGACTCCAGGGCCGCCGCCGGGTCGATCGTCCCGAAGCCCCGGGAGTCGTCCCGGCCGCCCACCGGCGCGTCCCGCGCGGTGTCCTCCAGGAGCTTCTTGATCTGCGCCGGGGCCAGGGCGGGGTGGGCGGACCGGATGAGCGCCGCCGCGCCGGAGACGAACGCGGACGCGGCGCTCGTACCCCAGCCCTCGTAGTACTTGTGGTCGGGGTCGGCGATGATGACGTCGACCCCGGGCGCGCTGACCGCCGCGTACCAGCGGCGGGTGGAGAACGAGGCGCGGGTGCCGTAGCGGTCGACGGCGGTGGCCGCGATGACGCCCGGATAGGCGGCCGGGTAGGAGACGTGGTCGCCCTTGTCGCCGCCGTTGCCCGCGGACGCCACGACGACCACGCCCTTCTTCAGGGCGTACTGCACGGCCTCGTCCTCGCCGGGCTCCGGATGCGCGGAGTCGGAGTCGTCGCCGAGGGAGAGGTTGATGACGTCGGCGCCGTGGTCGGCGGCCCAGCGGATGCCGTCGGCGAGGGCGCTGCCACGCTCGGTACGGGCCTTGGCGCGGGCCGGGTCGCCGTCCTCCAGGATCACCCGCACGGGCAGGATCCTCGCCTCGGGGGCGACGCCCATCACGCCGTCGGCGTCGCCGGGACCGTGACCGTGCCCGGCGATGATCCCGGCCATGGCGGTGCCGTGCCGGGCCCACGTTCGGTCTCCGGGCCCGGCACCGAAACCGATCATGTCCTTGGCGGGCAGGACGTTTCCGGTGAGGTCCGGGTGATCGGCCTCGACGCCGGTGTCCAGGACGGCCACGGTGACACCCCGGCCCTTGGTGGTCTGCCAGGCCCGGTCCAGATGGAGGGCGGACAGGGCCCACTGCCGGTCGCGGATGCCGTCGGCGTGGGCGGTGGTGGCCGGCAGCAGGACGAGGGAGCCGGCGAGCAGCAGGCTCAGCGCCGCCGCGCGGATGTGCGTCATGCGGGCTTCTCCGAGGCTGTGCCGACGGTCTTGCGCAGGCGCCGTTCGATGCGGTCGGCCAGGCCCTGGGCCTCGTTGCCGAGGCCGGCCTGGGCCGGTGCCGTGGCCGCGCCGGAGCCGACGGCGTCCGCGGCGGGCTGGGGGGCGTCGACGGTACGGCCGTCGGCCCAGCCGGAGACGGCGTAGGCGACGACGGGGGCGTCGGTGAGGACGGAGATCGTCCAGGACGCGCGCTGACGGTCGCCGAACGCGGCGGCGGCCGTGCCCGGGGCGGCGTACGGCCGGGGCATCAGGTCGGCCCGCCGGTCCAGGTGCTCGGTGCGGAAGCGGGCGGCGAGCGCGGACATGGCGGCGGGGTCGGCCTCGGTGAACAGCAGGCCGACGGTGGTGACATGGGTCTGGGTGGCGTCGGTGTAGGTGGCGCGGACCAGCCGCCGGCAGCCGACGGGGGCGAGGACCTTGCCCAGCAGCGGGTCGAAGGCGTGGGCGCAGCCGCTGTCCGGGGCGACGGCGATCCGGGTCCAGGTGCGGTCGGCTCCACCGGGACCGGCGCCGGTGCCCTGGACGGTGGGCGGGAACAGCCCGTCCACGGGCACGCTGTGCCAGAGCGTGCCGGCGGCCGTGTACGCGTCGGCGGAGGCGTGGTCCGCGCCGTCCCCGGTGAGCCAACTCCCGGTGACGGCACCGCCGATGAGACCGAGACCGAGCACGAGGCAGGCGGCGGCAGCGGCGGTGCGCGGCCCGAGACGGCCGGGCGTCCGCTCGCCGAACGCCTCGGGCACCGCGAACGTCACGACGGGACGGGCGGCCGGGGCGGCACTCCAGGAGTGGGCCGGGTCGGGCGGGGAGCCCGCGGGGCGGGCGGAGGCGAGCGGACTCCAGGCACCGGGCACCGGCTCGGCGGACCCGGGCCGGACACGCTCACCACCGACACCGGCCGCCCCACCGACGCCGCCACGAGGTCCCCACGCGGTCCCGGCGCGCGTCGTCCCGTCGGACCGCCCTGACGCGGGGGGCGTGGCGGACCCGGAAGGCGCGGGAGGGGTGGGGGGTGCGGAGGGCACTGGGGGTGCGGAGGCGGGGCGCCGGGGTTGCGGGGGTGCGGAGGGGGGCGACGACGGCGAGGTGACCGAGGACGCCGGGCGGGGTGCGGAAGGGGTCGGCAACGGCGAAGACGCCGAGGACGCCGGGCGGATCGGGCGGAGCCGGGCCGTCGTCTCCGACGCGGCCTCCGCCGGGGCGCCGCCCTGACCTCTGGCCTCCCGGCCGGGGCGCGACCGGGCGGTCACACCGGAGGCCGTCTCCGGCGGGGCCTCCCCCGCGGCGACCGGGGCCGCCTGGGCTGCGGGGCGCTCCCTGTCTGCGGGGGCTGCCGGGCCGGCCGGGACCGTCGGCGTCGACGGGCCCGGCACTGCCACCGGGGCCGCGGGGCCTGCCGCCTTGGCCGGACGACCGGGCGACGCCGTCTGCACTGCGGGAGCCGCGGAGCCTGCCGGGGTCGCCTGCCCTGCCGGGGGGACCGGGCCTGCCGGGGTCGCCTGCCCTGCTGAGGCCGCCGGACTTGCCGGGGACGCCTGACCTGCCGGGGTCACTTGACCCGCCGGGGTTGCATGACCTGCCGGGGCCGCCTGACCTGTCGAGGCCGCGGGACCAGCCCAGGCCGCCTGACCCTCCGAGGCCGCGGGGCCTGCTGCGGTCGCCGAAGTCGCCTCACCTGCCATGTCCGCCTGACCTGCCGGCGTCACCGGACCTGCCGGGACCGCAGGGCCTGCCCAGGCCGCCGGACCGGCTGGGCCCACCGGACCCGCCGAGGTCGCCTGACCTGGCGAGGTCGCCGGACCTGCTGGAGTCGCCTGACCTGCCCAGGCCGCCGGACCGGCTGAGCCCACCGGACCCGCCGAACCCGCCGGGGCCACCGGACCCGCCGGGGTTGCCTGACCGACCGAAGTTGCCTGACCTGCCGAGGTCACCGGACCCGCCGGGGTCGCCTGACCTGGCCAGGCCGCCGGACTTGCCGGGGTTGCCTGGCCTGCCGAGGGCACCGGACCTGGCCGTGGCGGCCGGTCTGCCGAAACCCCCTGTACCGCCTGTTCCCCACGTACCCCCGAGGCCCCTTGTCCTCCCGAGGGCCTCTGGGCCGCCGGGGTCACCCGTCCTGCCAGGGGCTCCTGACCTGGCGAGGTCAGGGGGTTGGACCGGCTCACCGGGGTCGTCGCGTCCGTGCCTGCCGCCTGCGCGGGTCGGCCGGGGGGGCGGGACGGGCGGGGCGGGGCGGGGGTGCCGCGGTCAGGTTCGTGTCCGGGCTTCGGTGGGGCGTCGGGGAAGCGGGCCGAGGCGGGGGGCGGCGGCGGGCTCACGGGGTCGGCGACCTCGGGTACGGCCCGGCCGGGCCGTGGGCGCGGGGTGCGGGGGGTGAAGACCGAGGGTTCGTCGTCGGGGTCGTAGGGGTCGCCGGTGCGTGGCGCGGCCGCCGGGCGGGGCGGGGTGGAGCGGGCCGGCGGATGCTGGGTGCCGGGCGGGAGCGGCCCGGTGCCGGCGGGCTGTCCGGGCGGGGTCGACGGACGTCGCGGGACGGGAGCGTGCCGCGCTTCCGTGCTCATGCACTCCCCGTTTCCTCGTGCCCGGGCCGTTTGTCGTACGCGGGCCGTTGTGCTGCTCGGCCGCGCCCGGTACGGAAGCTCCCGTCGGGCACGCATACCCGTACGGCCGGACCGGCATCCCGGTTCAGACGGGTGTGCCGGGCGCGTCGCGCCGTACGTGCGCGTCACTCTACGGGTTGGCGGGGGCCGGGACGGAACCGGTGCGCGGGCCCGCGGCATCTGCCCGGAACGTCCCTCTACCCTGCGGTAATCCTGTCTGGCACTCTTCCGTCATGACTGCGCGCGCCGCTGACAGGGCCCGTTACGACCGGGCCACCGCCCATCTCGACGCCCCCCTCGCGATCGTGGACCTGGACGCGTTCGACGCCAACGCCACCGACCTGGTCCGCCGTGCCGGGGGCAAGCCCGTCCGCGTCGCCAGCAAGTCGGTACGCTGCCGGGCCCTGCTGGAACGGGTCCTGGCCCGGGACGGCTTCCAGGGCATCATGTCGTTCACCCTGGCGGAGTCGCTGTGGCTGGCGCGGTCGGGGTTCGAGGACATCCTGCTGGCCTATCCGTCGGCCGACCGGGCCGGGTTCGCGGAGCTGGCCGCCGATCCGAAGCCGGCCGGTGCCGTCACGGTGATGGTCGACGACCCGGCGCAGCTGGACCTCATCGACGCCGCCCGCGACGGCGGGCGCGAAGTGGTGCGCGTCTGCCTGGAGTTGGACACGTCGCTGCAACTGCTCGGCGGCCGGGTACGGGTGGGCGCCCGGCGCTCGCCCCTGCGCTCCCCCGCCCAACTCGCCGAGCTGGCACGCTCGGTGGCCCGGCGGCCGGGGTTCCGGCTGGTGGGGATCATGGCGTACGAGGGGCATGTCGCCGGGGTCGGGGACGCGGTGGCCGGGCGGCCGCTGCGCTCGCGGGCGATCCGGCTGATGCAGGCCGCCGCGCGGCGGGAGCTGGCCGAGCGGCGGGCCGCGGTCGTGCGGGCGGTGCGGGCCGTCGTGCCGGACCTGGAGTTCGTCAACGGCGGCGGCACGGGCAGCGTGCAGCACACGGCCGCCGAGGACGCGGTGACGGAGATCGCGGCCGGCTCGGGGCTGTACGTGCCGCGCCTGTTCGACAACTACACCTCGTTCAGGGGCCGTCCGGCCGCCCTCTTCGCCCTGCCGGTCGTACGGCGGCCCGGCGTGGGAGTCGTCACCGTGCTGGGCGGCGGCTATCCGGCCTCCGGCGCCGCCGGCCGCGACCGGCTGCCGGTGCCGTATCTGCCGGAGGGGCTGGCGTACGACCCGCAGGAGGGTCCCGGCGAGGTGCAGACCCCGCTGCTGGGCTCGCCCGCCGACGACCTGCTCGTCGGCGACAAGGTGTGGTTCCGGCACGCCAAGGCGGGTGAGCTGTGCGAGCGGTTCGACACGCTGCACCTGATCGAGGGGGGCGCGGTGACGGCGGCCGTGCCGACCTACCGCGGCGAGGGGCGGACGTTCCTGTGAGGGCCGGTCAGTAGACCGTGTCCAGCTGGTCCGGCACCACCGATCCGTCCGGGCGGCGGAGCGGTCCGTGCGTGCCGTCGGGCGCGGTGTACGCCGTGGTCGCGCAGGGGTAGGGGGCGGTCCGGCGTGGCAGCGGCGCGAGGAACATGGGGTTGACCAGCCAGCGGCCGTCCGCGTCGTCGTACGCCCGGCACATCAGCTCGGGTCTGTTGCGGTTGATCACGAGGTGGGCGCCGGTGGCGTCCCCGACGAAGGTGACGTCGGTGTCGGCGTCCCCGGCGGCGAGGGCGGGCCGCCGCTCGCGGGGCTGCCGTCGCCAGGCCCGCGCGCCCCGGACGCCGTACACCTCCTCGTCGAGCAGGCAGCGCTTGCCGTCGATGTACGGGATGACCGTGCCCCGGCCGTCCGGGACACCGCCGCAGCCCTCGGTGCGGGCGGTGATCCGGCCCCGGCGGTCGAGGACCGGGCGGATGGCGAGGGTGTGCGCGGCGTCGACGCCGACCGCGCGGGACCAGACCTCGGTGACGGGCTCGACGCCGGCCGAGACGACGTACACGCGGAAGCCGGCGCGGTGCAGGGTGGCGATCAGGGCGCGCTGCGGGTCGTAGTAGCGGACGTAGGCGGGGACCGTGTGGGTGCCGAGGACGCGGGTCGCGCCGACGGGGGCGGCCAGGGCCTCACGGCGGGCGGCGCGGGCGTAGGAGGCGAGGTCGGCGGGGGTGCGGCCGGCGAAGAGCGGGGACACCCAGGCGTACTGCGGGACGGTACGGCGGTGGTTCCAGTGACCGGCGAAGGCGGGGGCGCCGCTCATGGTGGTGCCGTTCTCGCGGATCTCCACGATCTCGTCCGTGCAGCGGGGCCGGGCCGAGGTCGGCAGGGACGCGCCCGCGCCGGTGCCGCAGGCGGCCGTGAGGGCTCGGTCGGCGGCGTCCGTCAGCCAGGCGCTGGTGTCCTTCCAGCGGGCCGGGCGGGGCAGGCGGTCGTGGCGCAGGGCCCAGGACAGGGTGGCGTCGGTGACGTCGTTCCTGGTGAGCGTGTTGTCCCAGTCGAAGGCGGCGACCGCTCCGGTGTGTCCCGAGCAGGTGCCGTAGGCGTCGATGACCTGTTGCAGGCGGGCGCGGTTGTGGCCGTACCAACTGCCGTGCAGGCGCGGGCAGTCGGCGGGGCGTGCCGTCGTCGGAGCGGTGGGCGCGGCCGCCAGGGCGGCGGCCGCTGCCAGGAGCCACGCGAGATGCTGTCGCATATGCGCGGACCGTACACCTTCGTCCCTACAGGGGCGTGACGTACGCGCCCGAGATGCCGCCGTCCACCAGGAAGTCGGAGGCGTTGACGAAGGAGGAGTCGTCGCTGGCCAGGAAGGCGACGGCGGCGGCGATCTCCTCCGCCTCGGCGAACCGGCCGGCCGGGATGTGCACCAGGCGGCGCGCGGCCCGCTCGGGGTCCTTGGCGAACAGCTCCTGGAGCAGCGGGGTGTTCACCGGTCCTGGGCACAGGGCGTTCACCCGGATGCCCTCGCGGGCGAACTGCACGCCCAGCTCACGGGACATGGCGAGGACGCCGCCCTTGGAGGCCGTGTAGGAGATCTGCGAGGTGGCCGCTCCCATCCGCGCCACGAAGGACGCCGTGTTGATGATGGAACCCTTGCCCTGGCGGCGCATGTAGGGCAGGGCTGCTTTGCAGCACAGGTAGACGGAGGTGAGGTTGACCTCCTGGACGCGTTTCCAGGCCTCCAGGCCGGTCTCCAGGATGGAGTCGTCGTCGGGCGGGGAGATACCGGCGTTGTTGAAGGCGATGTCGACGCTGCCGTACGTGTCGTACGCCGTCCGGAACAGCGTCTCGACCTGCTCGGGGTCGGTGACGTCGGTCTTCACGAAGAGCCCGCCGGTCTCCTCGGCGGCGGCCCTGCCCCGGGCCTCGTCCACGTCGGCGCAGACGACGTGGGCTCCCTCGGAGGCGAGCCGGCGGGCGGCGGCGAGGCCGATGCCGCTGCCGGCTCCGGTGACGACGGCGGTACGGCCGGCAAGGCGGCGGCAGACGGTGTCGGTGTGCTGAGCGGTCACTGTGCGGGGCCCTCCGTGCTGAGGAAGACGTTCTTGGTCTCGGTGAAGGCGGTCAGGGCGTCGGGGCCGAGTTCGCGGCCGAGGCCGGACTGTTTGAAGCCGCCGAACGGGGTCCAGTAGCGGACGCTGGAGTGGGAGTTGACGGACAGGTTGCCCGCGCGGACGGCCCGGGACAGGCGCAGGGCGCGGCCGAGGTCCCGGGTCCACAGGGACCCGGAGAGGCCGTAGGGGGTGTCGTTGGCGAGACGGACGGCGTCCTCCTCGTCGGTGAAGGGCAGCAGGACGGCGACGGGGCCGAAGATCTCCTCGCGGGCGGCCCGGCTGCCCGGCCGCTCGCCGGTGAGGACGGTCGGCGGGAACCAGAAGCCGGGGCCGTCGGGGGCGCTGCCGCGCAGCGCGGGGGCGTCCCCGGGGACGTAGGAGCGGACACGGTCGAGTTGCCGCCGGGAGATCAGCGGGCCCATCCCGGTCCGCTCGTCGGCGGGGTCGCCCACGACGACGGCGGCCAGCGCGCCGGCGAGGAGTTCGCGGGCCTCCTCGTACACCGTCTCCTGGACGAGGATGCGGGTGCGGGCGCAGCAGTCCTGGCCGGAGTTGTCCAGGAAGGAGAACGGGTCGAGGGCGGCTTCGAGGTCGGCGTCGGCGAAGACGACGTTGGGGCTCTTGCCGCCGAGTTCCAGGGTGACCGGTTTGACCAGGCGGGCGCAGCGCTCCATGACCTCGCGGCCGGTGCGGGTGGAGCCGGTGAACACGATCTTGGCGACGTCCGGGTGGTCCACCAGGGCGCGGCCGGCGGTGTGGCCGTGGCCGGGCAGCACCTGGAAGACGTGCTCGGGCAGGCCCGCCTCCAGGGCGAGCGCGGCGAGCCGGAGCGCGGTGAGCGGGGTGGTCTCGGCGGGCTTGAGGACGACCGCGTTGCCGGCGGCCAGGGCGGGGAAGGAAGCCCAGGCGGCGATCGGCATGGGGAAGTTCCAGGGGGCGATCACGCCGATCACGCCCAGGGGTTCCTGGAAGGTGACGTTCCAGCCGCCGGGGACGGGGATCTGCCGGCCGAGCAGGCGTTCGGCGCCGCCGGCCGCGTAGAGGAGCAGATCGCGGGCGTTGCCTGCCTCCCAGCGGGCGTTGCCGATGGTGTGGCCGGCCTCCCGGACCTCCAGCCGGGCGAGTTCCTCGGTGTGGGTGTCGACGACGTCGGCGAAACGGCGGAGCAGGCGGGCCCGGTCGGCGGGAGCGAGGGCGGCCCACCCGGCCTGGGCGCGGCCGGCCCGTACGACGGCGGCGTGCACGTCCTCGGCGGTGGCGGCGGGGACGGTGGCGACGACCTCCTCGGTCGCGGGGTTGAGGATCTCCAGCTCGTGCGGGTCGTGCGGACCGGACGACCCGCGGGGGCCGGACGACTGGTGAGAGCCGGACGACTCATGGGGGTCGGGCGACTCGTGGGGGTCGGACGACTCGTGGGGGTCGGACGACTCGTGGGGGTCGGACGACTCGTGGGGGTCGGACGACTCGTGGGGGTCGGACGACTCGTGGAAGTCGGGCACGTGAGGACCTTTCACAGGCGACGACGCGTGACTGGCGTGCGGGGGCGGCTCACAGGCGTTCGAAGGAGCGGCGCAGCTCCCAGTCGGTGACCGCGGCGTCGAAGGCCGCCAGTTCCACGCGCGCCATGTTGCGGTAGTGGGCGACGACCTCGTCACCGAAGGCGGCCCGGGCGATCGGGCTGTTCTCCCAGAGTTCGGCGGCCTCGCGCAGGGTGGTGGGAACCTGCGCGAAACCGGCGGTGTAGGCGTTGCCGGCGCAGGGTTCGGGGAGTTCCAGCTTCCGCTCGATGCCGTGCAGACCGGCCGCGACCAGCCCCGCGACGGCCAGGTGGGGGTTGACGTCACCGCCGGGCAGGCGGTTCTCGAAGCGCAGGGAACGGCCGTGGCCGACCACGCGCAGGGCACAGGTGCGGTTGTCGTGCCCCCAGGCGACGGCGGTGGGGGCGAAGGAGCCCGGCTGGAACCGCTTGTAGGAGTTGATGTTGGGCGCGTAGAGGAGCGAGAAGTCACGCAGGGCGGCGAGCTGTCCGGCGAGGAAGTACCGCATCACCTCGGACATCCCGTCGGGCCCGGCCATGGCGTTGTTGCCGTCGGCGTCCGCGAGCGAGAGGTGGATGTGGCAGGAGTTGCCCTCGCGCTCGTTGTACTTGGCCATGAAGGTGATCGACACCCCCTCCTGCGCGGCGATCTCCTTGGCGCCCGTCTTGTACAGGGCGTGCTGGTCGCAGGTGACGAGGGCCTCGTCGTAGCGGAAGACGATCTCGTGCTGGCCGGGGTTGCACTCGCCCTTGGCGGACTCCACGGTGAGGCCGGCGCCGGCCATGTCGTTGCGCAGGCGGCGCAGCAGGGGCTCGATGCGGCCGGTGCCGAGGATGGAGTAGTCGATGTTGTACTGGTTGGCCGGGGTCAGGCCGCGGTAACCGGCGTCCCAGGCCTGCTCGTAGCTGTCCCGGAAGACGATGAACTCCAGCTCGGTGCCCGCCTGCGCGGTGTAGCCGAGTTCCGCGAGCCGCTCCAGCTGGCGGCGCAAGATCTGCCGCGGGGCGGCGGCGACCGGGGAGCCGTCCTCCCAGGCGAGGTCCGCGAGGAGCAGGGCGGTGCCCGGGTGCCAGGGGACGCGGCGCAGGGTGGCCGGGTCGGGGCGCAGGGCGAAATCGCCGTAGCCGCGCTCCCAGGAGGACATCGCGTAGCCGTCGACGGTGTTCATCTCGGTGTCGACGGCGAGCAGGTAGTTGCAGCCCTCGGTGCCGTGGTGCAGGACCTCGTCGAGGAAGAAGCGGGCGGCGAACCGCTTGCCCTGGAGGCGCCCTTGCATGTCGGGGAAGGCCAGGACGACAGTGTCGATCTCACCGCCCGCGACGAGGGCGTGCAGTTCCTCGACGCTGAGCGGGGCTGTGCGGACTGCCACGGGAGAGCCTCCTTGGGCGCCATCGCGCTTTTCGGCCGGGCCGGGAACCATAAGGTATTGCTGAGAACCATTGCTTGGGAAGGGGGCACGGCGGGTGTCGCGGGAGACGGAACGGCAGGGGGCGCGTGCGCCCGGCACCGGCGACCGGCTCGCTCCGGTGCTGCGGCCGGTGCGGGCGGGCAACGGCTTCGAGGAGGCGCTGGAGCAGATCCTCCAGGTCGTCCGGCTCGGCCTGGTACCGGACGGCGGGCGGCTGCCGGCCGAGCGGGAGCTGGCCGGGCGGCTGGGCATCAGCCGGGTGACGCTGCGCGAGGTGCTGAAGGTGCTCCAGGAGCAGGGGCTGGTGGAGGCGCGGCGCGGGCGGTACGGCGGCACGTTCGTGCTGCCCCGCACGGACGCGGGCGGCGAGGACGAGCTGCGGCGGCGCGTCACCGGGACCGACATCGAGGACGTGCTGCGGTTCCGGGAGGTGCTGGAGGTGGGGGCCGCCGGGCTGTGCGCGGCGCACGGGCTGACCGGTGAGCAGGCGGACCGGCTGCGGGCGGCGCTGGACCGCACCCGCGACGCCCCGCTGGCGGACTACCGCCGGGCGGACACGCTCCTGCACCTGACCCTGGCCGAGCTGTGCGGATCCCCGTCGCTGACGGCGCAGTACGCGGCGGTCCGGGCCACGGTGAACGACCTGCTGGACTGCATCCCGCTGCTGGTACGCAACCTGGAGCACTCCCAGCGGCAGCACACCGCGCTGGTGGAGGCGGTGCTGGACGGGGACGCCGACGGGGCGCGGGAGATGACGCGGGAGCACTGCGCGGGAACGGCGGCGCTGCTGCGGGGGTTCCTGGCGTGAGCCGGTTGTGTGATGGTACGCGGATCGACCTTTGACGGGTGAGCGTCTGACGTCCCGGTGTCCGGGGAGGGCTGGCATGACCGTACGACCGCTGATCGGTGTGAGCACGTATCTGGAGGCCGGGGCCCGCTGGGGCGTCTGGGAGCTGGAGGCGGCACTGCTGCCGGCCGCGTATCCCCGGCTGGTGCAGCGGGCCGGGGGGCTGGCGGTGATGCTGCCGCCGGACACACCCGGGCGGGCACCGGCCGCGGTCGCCCGGCTCGACGGGCTGGTGATCGCGGGCGGCCCGGACGTCGACCCGTCGCGGTACGGCGCGGAGCGCTCGGCCCGTACGGGGCCGCCCGCGCCGGAGCGGGACGCCTGGGAGCTGGCCCTGATCGACGCGGCGCTGGCGGCGGGCGTGCCGGTGCTCGGCATCTGCCGGGGCATGCAGCTGCTGAACGTGGCCCTCGGCGGCACGCTGGTGCAGCACCTGGACGGGCACGCGGAACGGGTCGGCGTGTTCGGCGGGCACCCGGTGAAGCCGGTACCGGGGACGCTGTACGCCGGGATCGTCCCGGAGGAGCTGACCGTGCCGACGTACCACCATCAGGCGGTCGAGCGGCTCGGTGCCGGTCTCGTGCCGTCGGCCTACGCGGCGGACGGGACGGTGGAGGCCGTCGAACTGCCGGCGGAGGGGGGCCGCTGGGTGCTGGGGGTGCAGTGGCATCCGGAGATGGGCGAGGACCTGCGGGTGATGCGGGGGTTGGTGGGGGCGGCGTCGTGAGTGGGGTTGGTTTGCGGGGGCGGCGTCGTGAGTAGGGGCGGTTTGCGGGTGCGGGCCCGTCGTGGCCGTGCGGGCAGTTCCCCGCGCCCCTGACAGGGAGACAGGGCCGTCGGCCGTTCAGGTGCCGGGGCGTTTGCGGATGCGGGCCCGTCGCGACCGGGCGCGCAGCTCCCCGCGCCCCTGACAGGGGGACAGGGCCGTCGGCCGTTCAGATGCCGGAGCGTTTGCGGGTGCGGGCCCGTCGCGACCGGGCGCGCAGCTCCCCGCGCCCCTGACAGGGGGACAGGGCCGTCGGCCGTTCAGATGCCGGAGCGTTTGCGGGTGCGGGCCCGTCGCGACCGGGCGCGCAGCTCCCCGCGCCCCTGACAGGGGGACAGGGGCGTCGGGCTGTTGCCTGCGGGCCTTGGTGGGGTGCAGGGGCGTGGGTCAGGTTCTGGTCAGGGTGAGGAGGTCCCGGGCCGGGCCTGTGGGGCGGTGGCCTGTGGGCCATACCGCTCGTAGGGCTCGGCGCAGGGAGATGTCCTGGACCGGGATGCCGACCAGCCGTCGGGTCGCCAGCTCCTCCCCCACCGCCAGTTCGCTCAGGACCGAGGGGCCCGCGCCGCTGACCGCGGACGCCTTCACCGCCGTGGTCGACGACAGTTCGATCAGCGGACGGGCCAGGCCACCGAGCGCCGTGTCCAGGACCTGGCGGGTGCCGGAGCCGCGCTCGCGGAGGATGAGCGGGGTCGCGGCCAGTTCCGCCGCGGTCAGCGGGCGCCGGCGGCGGGCCCACGGGTGGCCGGGGGCGGTGACGACGATCAGGCGGTCGTGGGCGATCACCGCCGAGTCCAGGCCCGCCGGCGTCGTCAGGCCCTCCACGAAGCCCAGGTCGGCCTCGCCGGCCAGCAGCAGTTCCGCGACCTTGGCGGAGTTCCCGGCGAGCAGCGAGACGGCCGTGTCGGGCCGCTGGGCGCGCAGGGCGAGGAGCCACCCTGGCAGCAGGTACTCGGCGATGGTCATGCTCGCCGCGACCCGGAGGCGTGAGTCCCGGCGGTCCCGCAGCGCCTGCGCCCCCGCGTCGAAGGCCGCCGCGGCCTCGACCACCCGGCGGGCCCAGTCGGTCACCAGGGCGCCCGCGTCGGTGAGCCGGGAGCCACGCGGCGAGCGGTCGACCAGGGCCACCCCGAGCTGCCGCTCCATCGAACGGATCCGGCTGCTGGCGGCGGGCTGGGTGATGCCGACCTCGCGGGCCGCCGCTCCCAGACTGCCCAGCCGCGCCACGGCGAGCAGCAGCTCCAGCGCGCCCAGGTCCGGCACCCGGTGCGCCAGCGATTCGTTGCGTGTCTGCCGCCCCTCCACCTCACTCATAAGACCAGCTTATGCCCTCATAGGACGGAACTCCCTGGTCAGGGGCGGCCGGTGACGGCACCGTGGACGCATGGTCACCGCAGCCCAGCCCCTGCCCCGCGCCGCCCGGTTCCGGCACCTCGGCCCGAACTGGTACGCCTGCGTCATGGGCACCGCGATCGTCGGCTCGGCCGGTGTCGCGCTGTCCGGGCCCGCGCACGGCCCGCACGGTGTCTTCGCGGCCGTCTGGGCGCTGTCCCTGCTCCTGCTGGTGGCTCTGCTGGCCGCCCGGGCGCTGCACTGGTCCCGCCATGGCGACCAGGCCCGCGCCCACCTCCTGGACCCGGCGACGGCTTCCTTCTACGGCTGTCTGGCGATGGCCCTGCTGGCGGTGGGCGGCGGCGCCCTGACGGCCGGGCGGGAGCTGATCGGCACGCGCGCGGCGGTCGCCCTGGACACCGTGCTGTTCACCGCCGGTACGGTGACCGGGCTCGGGGCCGCCGTGGCCGTCCCGTACCTGATGGCCGTACGGCACCGCCCCGGGGCCGCCGAGGCGACGCCGGTGTGGCTGCTGCCGCTCGTCGCGCCCATGGTGTCGGCCGCGGCCGGCCCGCTGCTCGTGCCGCATCTGCCGCCGGGCCAGCCGCGCGAGACCCTGCTGCTGGGCTGCTTGGCGCTGTTCGGGCTGAGCCTGCTGGCCGTGCTGCTGACGCTGCCGCTGGTCTTCGCCCGGCTGATCGCCTCCGGGCCGCTGCCGCCCGCGCTCGCCCCGGCCCTGTTCCTGGTCCTGGGGCCGCTCGGGCAGTCCACCACGGCCGTGGCACTGGTCGCGGACGCCGCTCCGGGGGTCGTACCGGCCCCGTACGACCGTGGTCTCGCGGTCTTCGCCGTGCTGTACGGGGTGCCGGTCATGGGGTTCGCGCTGCTGTGGCTGGCGCTGTCGGCCGCGCTCGTGGTGCGGGCCCGGCGCGACGGCATGGGGTTCACGCTGACGTGGTGGGCGTTCACCTTCCCGGTGGGCACCTGCGTGACCGGTGCGGCGGCCCTCGCGCGCCACACCGGCCTCGCCGTGTACGACGTCCTGGCCACCGGCCTGTACGCCGTCCTGGTGGCGGGGTGGCTCGCGGCGGCCTGCGGCACCGTACGCGGCCTGCTCAGCGGCGAGCTGCTCGCAGGGCCGCGGCCAGCACCCGCGGCGCCCGTGCCAGCGAGGGCCCGTACCAGGTCAGGTGCCGTCCGCTGACCAGGGCGCAGGGCAGGCCGGGGAAGGCCTCCGGGCCGTCGTCGGCGGTGAAGCGGTGGGGCTCGTCGGGGAGGACGACGAGGTCCGGGTCCGCCGCGCGCAGCTCGTGCAGCGGGACGCGGGGGTACCGCTCGGAGTGGGCGGCGTACGCGTGGTCCACGCCCAGGCGGGCGAGGACGTCGCCGGCGAAGGTGTCCCGGCCGAGGACCGTCCAGGGGCGGCGCCAGACCGGTACGACCGCCGTCCTACGCTCCGCCGGCTCCGGCAGGGCCGCCCAGGCCGCCTCCGCCTCGGCCAGCCAGGCCGGCCGCCCGGACGCGCCGCACGCGGTGAGCACCCGGTCCAGCTCGGTGAGGGCCTGGGGCACGGTGCGCACCTCGGTGACCAGCACCGCCAGTCCCGCCGCGCGCAGGGCGGCGAGGTCGGGGGCGCGGTTCTCCTCCTCGTTGGCGATCACCAGGTCGGGGGCCAGGGAGACGATCCGGTCCACGTCCGGGTTCTTCGTACCGCCGATCCGGGCGACGTCCAGGTCCGCCGGACGGTCGCACCAGTCCGTGGCACCGGCCAGCACCCCGGGGAGCGTGACGGCGACAGCCTCCGTCAGCGACGGGACGAGCGAGACGACCCGCACCTAACGCGACCGGTCCTGGACGGCCTCGATGTGCTCGGCGACCGCCACCACGACGACCCGGGTGTCCGGGACCGTGGCCCGCCAGCGGTGCCGGACGCCGCCGGTCAGGTACAGGGTGTCGCCGCGTCCCAGGCGGTAGGCCCGGCCCTCGGCCTCGATCTCCACGGCGCCGTCGGCGACGTACATCAGCTCGTCGTTGCGGTGCTGGAACTCGCGGCCGGCGTCGTGATCGCCGGTGAACTCGGAGGCGTGCAGCTGGTGGTGGCCGCGCACCAGGGAGCGGGTCCGCGGGTCGAAGTCGCCCTCGGCGACCTGCTCGGCCCGGACCACGTCGACGCTGGCCGCCGGATCGGCCGCGGCGAGGAGTTCGACGGCCGTGGTGCGCAGGGCGTCGGCCAGCTTCTCCAGGGAGGTACGGCTCGGACGGGCCCGGTCGTTCTCGACCTGGCTGAGGAAGGGCACGGAAAGGCCGCTGCGCTCGGCCACGACGGCGAGGGTCAGTTCCAGCACGCGCCGGCGCCGCCGGACGGCCGCGCCCACCCGCACGGGCTGCTGCTCTTTGTGGTCGCCCATCGCTCCGGCTCCCTCCCTCATTCGTCGTGCCGCTGTCCGGGTGCCCGCCCAGGGGCACACCTCTCCCGATGACTTCTCTGCACCCTACGCATGTTCGGCGCACCGTTTCACGTGCGGTCACATCCCTGACATGCCCGTGCCCCTCCGACCTCACCTTTCGCGCCAGCATCCCAGGCACCGGGACCACCCGGAAATCCGGCCCCGGCGGCGCGGGAACACGCCGACCAGCCGGGCCACGCGCCCCCGCACGGACCGCCGCCCGTCACCTCGGGTGATTGTCCTGATTCTTTCCGTAAGGGGGAGCACCGCCGGAGCCGGGTCGCTGTCGGTGCCGTACGGCATGATGCGAACGTGACCGGACGACTCATGCTCCTCGACACCGCCTCGCTGTACTTCCGCGCCTACTTCGGCGTCCCGGACTCCGTGAAGGCGCCGGACGGCACACCCGTCAACGCCGTGCGCGGACTGCTGGACTTCATCGACCGGCTGGTCCGCGACCACCGGCCGGAGCGGCTCGTGGCCTGCATGGACGCCGACTGGCGGCCGCAGTGGCGGGTCGACCTCATCCCCACCTACAAGGCGCACCGGGTCGCCGCGGAGCGCGCGGACGCGCCGGACGAGGAGGAGGTGCCCGACACCCTCGCCCCACAGGTGCCGGTCATCGAGGACGTGCTGGACGCGATCGGGATCGCGCGCGTCGGGGTCGCCGGGTACGAGGCCGACGACGTGATCGGCACGTTCACCGCGCGCGCCGGTGAGCCGGTGGACATCGTCACGGGCGACCGGGATCTGTACCAGCTGGTGGACGACGGGCGCGGGATCCGGGTGCTGTACCCGCTGAAGGGCGTCGGCACGCTCCAGCTGACCGACGAGGCGGCGCTGCGCGAGAAGTATGGCGTCGACGGCCGGGGGTACGCGGATCTGGCGCTGCTGCGCGGCGACCCGAGCGACGGCCTGCCGGGCGTGGCCGGCATCGGCGAGAAGACGGCCGCCAAGCTGCTCGCCGAGTTCGGCGACCTGGCCGGGATCATGGCGGCGGTCGACGATCCCCGGGCGAGACTCACGCCGTCGCAGCGCAGGCGGCTCACCGAGGCCCGGCCGTATGTCGCGGTCGCGCCGAAGGTGGTGCGGGTGGCCGACGACGTGCCGCTGCCGGACGTCGACACCGCCCTGCCGCGCGCCCCGCGTGACCCGGCGGCCCTGGAGGACCTGGCGCGGCAGTGGGGTCTCGGCGGCTCCCTCCAGCGGCTGCTGGTCACACTGGCGGAGCGGCCTTGACGGGGACCTGACCGGAATATTCCGGCAAAGGGCCGTCATCGGGCCCCCGGGAACCGAGTGTTCACAGAAAGCGAGTGTTAACTTAGGTATACCTAACCAATATGCAGGAGGCCGTGATGGCAGAACGTCCCGGACGAAAGCCGCGCAAGCCCCATACCGCCCAGGTGGTGCGGACCGAACGACTGACCCCGCACATGCAGCGGGTGGTGCTCGGCGGCGAGGGCCTCGCCGGATTCCCCGCGGACACCTGCACCGACCACTATGTGAAGCTGCTGTTCGGCGCCCCCGGCGTGACCTACCCCGAGCCCTTCGACGTGGAACGGATCCGCGCCGAGTTCCCGCGCGAGCAGTGGCCGGTGACCCGGACGTACACCGTGCGCGCCTGGGACCCCGAGCAGCGGGAACTGACCCTCGACTTCGTGATCCACGGTGACGAGGGCCTGGCCGGGCCGTGGGCCGCCCGCGTGCGTCCCGGCGAGACCGTGCGCTTCATGGGCCCCGGTGGCGCCTACGCGCCCGACCCCGAGGCCGGCTGGCATCTGTTCGCCGGTGACGAGAGCGCCCTGCCCGCCATCGCCCGCGCCCTGGAGACACTGCCCGCCGGCACCCGTGCGCACGCCTTCGTCGAGGTCTCCGGACCCGAGGAGGAGCAGAAGATCGACACCGAGGTGCCGGTCGTCTGGCTGCACCGCGGGGACCGGCCGGTCGGCGAGGCCCTGCTGGAGGCCGTACGGGGACTCCGGTTCCCCGAGGGCCGGCCGCAGGCGTTCGTGCACGGGGAGGCGGGGTTCGTCAAGGAACTGCGCCGGCTGCTGCGCGTCGAACGGGAGCTCCCGCGCGAGGATCTGTCGATCTCCGGTTACTGGCGCCTCGGCCACAATGAGGACGGCTGGCAGGCCTCCAAGCGGGAGTGGAACGCCCGCATCGAGGCCGAGCAGGAGGGCGCGGCGACGGCGGCCTGAGCGAGACGGGCAGGCGCGGCCGGGCCGCCGGTCCCGTCAGGCGCCGTCGCCCCGCACGCGTGCGTGCAGGTGCATGTCGTGCCAGCCGTCCGGGTGCAGCAGGGCGCTGCGCTTGGTGCCCTCCACGGTGAAGCCGGCCTTGACGGCGACGCGGCAGGACGCCTCGTTGGCGAGGGCGTGGGACAGCTCCAGGCGGTGGAAGCCGATCTCCTCGAAGGCCCAGTGGGCCAGCGCGGATGTGGCACGCGGGGCGATGCCCCGGCCGCGGGCCCCCGCCACCGTCCAGTACGCGACCTCGGCGACGCCGTCCCCGAGCAGGATCTGGCGCAGCGCGACCCGGCCCAGCAGCTCGTCCGTGATCTCGTCCGCGACGGCCCACTGGGCGTCCTGCTCGGCCTCCCACCCCTTGCGCCACCGCGTGATCCAGTCGGCGGCCTCCTCGGCCGAGCCGCAGGACCTGAGGTGCCACTGGTGCATCAGCGGATCCTGGAAGGCCGCGTGCACGGCGGGCGCGTCCCCGGCCCGCCACGGGCGCAGGACCAGGCCGTCACCGGCCGCGAGAACGGGCTGGGGGATGCGGGAGAGAGCCCCGGGGAACAGGACCGGGCTGCTGAGGAACGGCATGATCCCCATCCTGCCGAGCCGGTGGCCGGTGGCCCACTCATTTACGGCCGCCGCCCGGGTGACCGCCCCCCGTACCCTTGACCCGGTGAGACGCCGTACGCCGCCCCCGCCCGCCCCGCTCCCCCAGCGCCACGGTGTCGACCCCGTACGGGTGCGGCTGCCCGTGGACGGGACGTGGGCGACCGTACGGGAGCACCTGGTGGAGCGGCTGACCGGCGCCGCGCCCGGAGCCGTCGCGTCGATGTTCGACGCGGGGCTGGTGGTCGGCGCCGACGGACGGCCCGTGTCCCCCGAGGCGCCGTACCGGCCGGGGATGTTCGTATGGTTCCACCGCGAGCTGCCCGCGGAGGTGCCGGTGCCGTTCCCGGTGGAGGTGGTCCACCGGGACGAGCACATCGTGGTGGCCGACAAGCCGCACTTCCTGGCCACGACCCCGCGCGGCTCGCATGTCGCCGAGACCGCGCTGGCCCGGCTCCGGCGCGAGCTGGACCTCCCGGAGCTGACGGCGGCGCACCGCCTGGACCGGCTCACCGCGGGGCTGGTGCTGTTCACCGTGCGGCCCGCGGAGCGGGGCGCCTACCAGACGCTGTTCCGGGACCGGCTGGTCCGCAAGGAGTACGAGGCGGTCGCGCGGTACGATCCCGCGCTCGTCCTGCCCCGCACCGTGCGCAGCAGGATCGTGAAGGAGCGCGGGGTGCCGGCCGCCCGGGAGGTGGCGGGCGAACCGAACGCCGAGACGCGGGTGGAGCTCGTCGGCCACCGAGGCGGACTGGCCCGCTACCGGCTCCTCCCGGCGACCGGGCAGACCCACCAGCTGCGGGTGCATCTGAGCGCCCTGGGCGTGCCCGTCCTCGGCGATCCGCTCTACCCCGAGGTGACCGGCCCCGTACCGGCCGGCGACTTCCGCCGCCCGCTCCAGCTGCTCGCCCGCAGACTGGAGTTCACCGACCCGGTCACCGGCACGGAGCACACGTTCGTCACCGGACGCGCACTGCGGGCCTGGACGTCGTACGAAGCGTGGACCGCCGGGGACTAGGCTCCGTCCGGCCATGCCTCACCCCCGCGGCCGCGGCGCCGGATGCGGACGGAGACCTGGCCGACCGTCCGTCAGAAGTCGTACGGCTTCTCGGTGTTCCAGTTCAGGACGTCGGCCTCGTTCCAGCTGAACTGCGGCTTCTGGCCCTTGACGCCGACGGAGTAGAAGGGGCCGTTGTGACCGTCCGGGCCGCGCAGCGCGATGGCGAACGACCGTGCCGTGTGGTGCTTCGAGCCGTAGTCGAAGAGGTTCACCGCGCTGTATGCCTTGCCTCCGGGCCGGAGCGTGATGTGCTTGTCGCCGCCCGGGTTGTTCTTCTTCGAGTGCGGCAGTGCGACGTTGTCGACGTTCCAGTCGAGCACCACGGCCGGGTACGAGGTGACCCAGCATGGCTTGGTGCCCTCGTTCACCGCGGTCACCAGCAGATGGTCGCCCTGCTGACCGGCGAACCGGTGCACCGCGGTGACCAGCATCTCGTCTCCGCGGCACTGCTGGGCGCCGGCCGTTGTGACCTTGCTCGCGACCTGGTCCGTCCGGCCGGAGAGGGTCGTCGAGCGCGCCCCTTCCCTGGAGTCACCACCGCTGCCGGCCTGCTCCGCGCCGCCCTTTCGGTTCCCGTCGGTCGAGGACCGGCTCTGCGCGGCGCCGGCGGTGTGGTGGCCGCCCGCCGCCTTCGAGCCCTCATCGGCGCTGCCGCAGGCGGTCAGGCCCAGCGCCAGCGCGGCGGTGACGGCGGCCAGGGCGGTGGAACGGGCGGTACGGCGGGCACGGTGCGTGGTCATGATGGAAGCTCCCCCATGGTCTGCCAGGACACGGCACCTCCCCTGCTCCCGCAGGGCGTCCGGCCGCATCGGCTGTTTCGCTGCACCCCAAGAGATGACGCCGGGGCGGGGGCCGTTCGCTCTGGTCTGTCCGCATCCGGTAACAACGCGACCGGGCGCCGCGGCGCCGGTGTTCATCCGCGCCGTCCGGAGCCGACAGCGACACAACGGGCCCTTCCCGTCCTGGCTGCGGCAGGGATCCGGCAAGGCTGTCGGTCTGCCTGCATGGGCGGACCTCCGGGTGACGGATTCATGGCGTGCTGCGCGAGTACGCGAGCTACAGGCGTGGCGCCGGCGGCAGCGGCGCAGGCGCCCCGGTCTCCGGTGCGGCGCGGAACGCCTCGATCACGTAGGCGGCGAAGCGGCGGGAGGCCGTGGCCCGGGCGGCACGCGGCGTGTCCTGGAGGCCCTGGTGGGCCTTGAGCATGAGGATCAGGTCGTCGACGACGAAGCCGGGGCGCAGCCGGCCGGTCTCCTGGGCGCGGCGGGCCAGTTCGCCGACCGCGCGCAGAGTCTGCTCCCGGTCAGCGGCGAAGTCCATGGCCTCGGGGAAGGCCGCCATGAAGGCGTCGGCGAACCCCCGGCTGTCCGCGTGGAGTTCGCAGATCCGCTCGATCAGGCTACGGAATCCGTGCCACGGGTCCGAGTCCGTGAGGGCGTCACGGACGGCCGTACGGCAGGCTCGCCGCTGCTCGGCGAAGGTCTGCGCGATCAGTGCCTGCTTGGTCGGGAAGTGCCGGTACAGCGTGGCGGGGCCGACGCCCGCATGCCGTGCGACCTCGCGCATGGGCGCGCTCAAACCCTCCTCGCCGAACACCGCGCGGGCGGCGTCCAGGATGCGGGCCCGGTTGTCGCGGGCGTCGGAGCGCACAGTCCGAGGCAAATGGCCGGCCATCGTTCTCACTTTAGCCGGGCGGACGGGGCCGCTCGTTACGGTCCGATGGCGGTGCTGCCGTCCCGTCCCGGTACTTCGCCGGTGATGCCCCGGCTGCACGGGCCGGCTCGGCAACCACGGCCGCAGCAACCACCGACCCGAGGAGCAGAGATGAAAGCCGTCGTGATCAGGACGTTCGGGGACCCCGATGGCCTGGAGGTCGTCGATGTGCCCGTGCCCGTTCCTGCCCCGGGGCAGGTGCGGATCGCCACGGAGGCGATCGGGGCGGGCGGCGTGGACGCGGTGATCCGCCGGGGAACGCTTGCCGCCCACGGCTTCCGGGAGGGCCATCTCCTCGGCAGCGAGGTCGCGGGAAGGGTCACCGCGGTGGGAGAGGGCGTGGACGCCTCGTGGATCGGACGGCGGGTGTGGGCGTTCACCGGCCTGTCCGGTGGGTATGCCGAGCAGGCCGTCGCCGCGGTCGAGGACGTCCTCGCGCTGCCCGACGGACTGACCGGCGCCGACGCGGTGACTCTCGGCGGCTCCGGCGTGGTCGCCGCTTTCGCCCTGGACCGGGCCCGTCTCACGCCCGGTGAGACGGTGCTCGTGCGCGGTGCGGCGGGCAGCATCGGGATCACGGCGGTCCAGCTCGCGGCCAGGGACGGCGCCAGCGCGGTGGCGGTCACCGCCTCGTCGGTGGCGCGTGGCGCCCGCCTGCGAGACCTGGGCGCGACCCATGTCCTCGACCGCTCCGGCGAGGGCGGCCCGGACGCACCGGCGGGCTTCGACGTGGTGATCGATGTCGTGGGGGGACCCCGGCTTCCTCTATTCCTGAACAAGTTGAACTCCAACGGACGGTATGTGGCCGTCGGTGTGGTGGGCGGCCAGCCGCCGGCTGACTTCGGCATGCGGCTGATGGACGCCTTCCGCAGGTCGTTGTCGTTCGCCACTTTCAGCTCCGACACCGTGCCCGGCCCCGACCGGCAGGCCGTACGGTCGTCCCAGTTCGCCGATGCCGCGCACGGGTCCCTGCGCACGGTCGTGCACGAGGTGCTGCCTCTGGACCAGGCGGTGCTGGCCCACCGCGCGATGGACGCGGGGGAGGTATTCGGCAGGGTCGTGCTGGCGCCCTGAGCCGGGCGAAGGAAGCGTTCACGGCCCGGGGACGACATGGCGCCCGCTCAGGTCGGCGGCCGATGCCGGCGCCGGGAGCCGTCAGGTCTTCGGAATCCCGATGGCCTGCTCACCGAGGGCGCGGACCTCGGCACGGGAGACGTTCACGGCCTGCCGGCCTGCCTGGAACTCGTCCCGGCGGCCGCGGCAGGGGGCCCGGACGGTGCCGTCGGACAGCCGTGGGGACGCGCTGGTGTCCCGTCATGCCGGCGGGGTGCATCCGTGCCCTGCCGCCGCGGGCATCGGATCAACGTCCGCGGTGGCGGATGCCCTCGAGGAAGAGGGCGACATGCCTGCGCCAGTCAGCGGTGCCGGTCATGTTGGCCATGGCTCCGCGCGTGATGAGGACGAAGTCGTGGGCGCGGAAGTCCTCACGGAGGTGGCCGGCCTTGACGGCGCGCTGCACGATGCGTTCGGTGATGTCCGAGAAGTCGGTTTTCTCGGCGGCGATGTCGCTCCAGCGTGGCTCTGCCGAGCCGAGGAGTGCGAACCGGAAGGACGCGTCGGCCTGCGCTGACTCCAGGTAGCCGTAGAGCAGCGTCTCGAACGCGGTCCAGGCGTCCTCGGTCGCCTCGGCGGCGCGGGCGATTGTCGTCATCGCCTCGAATCGGCGCCCGATGATCGCCGCGAGTAGCGCCTGCTTGTCGGCGAAGTGCCGGTAGAGGGTGCCGACGCCCAGGCCGGCGTGCTCGGCGATCTCGTCCATCTGCACGGCGTCGCCTCGCTGAGCGAAGAGTTGGCCGGCGGCGTCGAGGACGGACTCGCGGTTGCGCCGGGCGTCGGCGCGCAGTGGGCGTTCGGGAGCGGTCATGGTCGATCCACTGTAGTTGACGTTGCGCGGAAGCCGCCCTAATATCCGGAACCGGAGTTCATGTTCCGATTGGAAGGACGTCCGATGATCGTTGTCACCACACCGACAGGACAGATCGGCAGACCAGCTGGTCCGCCGGTTACTGGACCAGGGCGAGAAGATCCGGGTCATCGTCCGGGACGCCTCGCGCCTGGACGAGTCGGTCCGCGAACAGGCCGAGACCGTCAGCGGCTCCCACGACGATCCGGCGGTGCTCGACCAGGCACTGCCCGGCGCCAAGGCACTGTTCTGGCTCGTCCCGCCGAACCCGCGAGCATCGAGCGCCGAGGCGCACTATGTCCATTTCGCCCGGGCAGGCGCCGCGGCCATCGCCCGCCACGATGTCGGCCACGTGGTCGGGGTCTCCAGCGCGGGGCACGGCTGGCCCACCCCGGCCGGTGTCCTCTCGGCGGCCTTCGCGATGGACGCCGAACTCCGCACGTCCGGTGCGGCGTACCGGGCCCTGTCCATGCCCTTCTACATGGAGAATCTCCTGTGGCAGCTCGACGCCATCCAGGAGCAAGGCGTGTTCTGCCTGACCTGTACGGCGGACCTGCCACTGGCGTCGATCGCGACCCAGGACATCGCCGGCACCGCCGCCGGTCTCCTCACCGATCCGTCCTGGACCGGCCAGGAGAATCTCCCCGTGTTCGGCCCCGACCGCCTGAGCCCCGACGGCATGGCCGAGGTGATCAGCCAGGAACTCGGACGTCCGGTCACCTACCGCCGCATGAGCATCCACGACCACGCATCGCTGCTCCGCTCCCAGGGCGCCGGCGACCAGACGGTCAGGGACCTGACCGAGGCGTTCGCCGCACAGGACCACGGCATCTACGACGCGGACTGGGCGACTGCCGAGCCGACGGCCACGGACTTCCGGACGTGGTGCAGGGAAGTACTCAAACCCGCCGCAGACGCCCGGGCATCCCGACACGAGTGAGGATGCGGTCGCAGCCGGGGGCCGTCCCGGGCCGGGGAGGGCGGGCCCGCCCCGGGAGAGGCCGGTGTGTCACTCGCCGCGCCACCAGAGCAGCAGGCGGCGCCAGACGCCCGGGGCGCCGGACGGTTCCGCGGGCGCGGGGACCGGGGCCGGGATCCGGGGCGGGCCGGGGGGCGCCGTCCGGGGTGCGGTGGCCCGGGCCGGGTCGCTGCTCAGGGTGCCGACCTGCCAGGGGGAGCGCTGCGGCGGGACGGCCACCGGCCGGGGCGGCATCTCCACATCCTGCTGCGGCTTGGGTTCGAACCGCACCGGCAGGGCCACCAGATGCCGCGAGGCGATGGACGAACGCCAGCGCAGCTCCTCCTCCGCGCAGTCCAGCTGGATGTCGGACAGCCGCGTCAGCAGCGCGTCGACGCCGACGTCGGCGATGGCGCGGCCGATGTCCTGGCCGGGGCACTCGTGCGGTCCGCCGCCGAAGGCGAGGTGGGACCGGTTGCCCTGCATGCCGGCGGACAGGTCCGGGCGGATCCGCGGGTCGAGGTTGCCCGGCGCGGGAGCGAACAGCAGCCCGTCGCCCTTGCGGATGCGCCGGCCCCCCAGCTCGGTGTCCTGCTTGGCGTAGTAGGCGAAGACGGTGCTGAACGGCGGCTCGTCCCACAGTGACTGCTCGATCGCCTCCGGCACCGTCATCTGGCCGCCGTTGAGCTGCGCGCGGAAGCCCGGCTCGGTCAGGACCATGCGCAGCGCGTTGGCGAGGAGGTTCGCCGTGGCCTCGTAGGCCGCGAAGAGCACGAGCCGCAGGTGTTCGCGGACCTCGTCGTCGGTGAGTCCGGCCGGGTGGGCGATGAGGTGACTGGTGAAGTCGTCCTCGGGCAGGGCACGGCGCCGGGTGGTGAGCCGGCTGAGCGCGCTCATGACGTACCCATGGCTCTGGATGGCGGTCTCGGTGCCCTTGAGGGCGTCCCGCGCGGCCTGCACCATCCGGTCGTCGTACTCCTCGGGCATGCCGAGGATCTCGCACATGACGGCCATCGGCAGATGCTCGGCGAACTGGGAGACCAGGTCGGCCCGGCCACGCTCGCAGAAACCGTTGACGAGGGCCTGGGTGTGACGGCCGATGTGGCGGCGGACGCTGCGGTGGTCGATGGTGGCCATGGCCGCGGTGACCGCCGCGCGCAGCCGCTGGTGCTCGTCCCCCTCGGCGTGGGAGCAGATGGGCTGCCAGGCGATGTGCGGCATGAGGGGGTGATCGGGCTTGACCGTGCCCTCCAGCAGCGGGGTCCAGACGCGGCTGTCCCGGGTGTACTGCGAGGGGCTGCGCACCAGTTGCAGGTTCTCGGCGTGCCCGAGCACCACCCACATCGGTACGTCGTCGGGGAGCAGCACGGGGGCCACCGGGCCGTGCTGCTCGCGCAGGCGCTCGTAGAGGCTGCCGAGGTCCTCGGCGTCGGGGCCGTAGAGCCGGTGCAGCCCGCCGGGGCCGAGGCCGTGCGCCGGGCAGCCCGGCGGCGGGCCGGACGCGGGGTCAGTGCCGGTCAGGGACGGGGATTCAGACGTCACGGTGTCGCTCCGGAACGGATGGTGAGGGGAACGGTCGGGCGGCGGGTCAGGTGCGGGCGCCGGACAGGGCGATGGAGTGCAGGAAGCGCATGAGGGTCATCAGCACGTCTTTGCTGGAGGCCCGGCGGCGCACGTCGCAGTCGATGATCGGGACGGCCGGTGCCAGGTCCAGCGCGGCACGCAGGTCCTCGACCGGGTAACGGGGCGCGTCCGGGAAGGTGTTGACGGCCACGACGAAGGGCACGCCCCGCTCCTCCAGCCGGCCCATCACATCGAAGCTGACCTCCAGGCGCCGGGTGTCGACCAGGACGACCGCGCCGAGGGCGCCTTCGAACAGGCCGTTCCACAGGAACCAGAAGCGCTCCTGGCCGGGGGTGCCGAAGAGGTAGAGCACCAGCTGGTCGGTGACGCTGATCCGGCCGAAGTCCATGGCCACGGTGGTGGCCGTCTTGGAGTCGGAGCCGTAGTCGTCGTCCACGCCGATGCCGGCCTGGGTCATGGTCTCCTCGGTGGTCAGCGGCCTGATCTCGCTGACGGAACCGACCATGGTGGTCTTGCCGACACCGAATCCGCCCACGATCACGATCTTCACCGCGGCCTGGGCCGTGTGCGGCAGATGGTCCTCGGTGCGCGGACCGGGGACCGTGTCAGAGCCGTTGAAGTCCATGCATCACCGCTTCGAGGAGTGAACGGTCGGGGACCGACCGGCGGACGATGGGGGCGCGCGCCTGCACCAGTTCCGCCCCGATCAGCTCGGTGATCAGTACGGTCATCACGCTGAACGGCAGCTGGAGATAGGCCGAGAGTTCGGCCACGGACAGCGGGGCGGCGCAGAGCCGGAGCACGGCCGCCTCCTCCGGCGAGGCGGACGGCTGCGGCGAGGAGCGCGCCACGACCAGGGTCACCAGGTCGAGTTCGGCGCGGGCGCCGTCGGCGGATCCCGCGATGGTGTACAGCCGCTCGGGGTTCCTGGGAGGCTCCTGGCCGCCGGCCGGCGGGGGCGACGGCGGCGGGGGCGCCACCGGCTGCGGCTGGCGCCGTTTGCGTCGTGGAGGCGTCATACGGCCTGTCCGTTGCGCCGGGGCGGGCTGGTCAGGTGGGCTCCGATCCGGACGACGAGGTCACGCATCATGCCGCTCATCCGCCCCGGTTCGCAGGTCACGTCGGCGAGCACGGCGAGGTAGGCGTTGGCGCCCGCGTTCATGAGGTAGAAGTAACCGCCGTCGATCTCGAAGACGACGACCTTCATGTCACCGGCGCCGGGGATCTCCTGGATGATGGCACCGGCCAGGCTCTGGACGCCCGCGCAGGCGGCGGCCACCCGGTCCGCGGCGTCGGGGTCGCCGCCGTAGCGGGCGATGCGCAGTCCGTCGGCGGAGAGGACCACGATCATCTCGATACCCGGCACACCGTCGTTCAGCTGCTTGAGCATCCAGTCCAGGTTCGCGCGCTGCTGGATCACTTGAGGTTCCCCTCGTCGTCGGCCGCGGTGGCGCCCTCGCCGGGATCGGCCGAATCGTTGAGCAGATGCAGGTACTTGGTCGGGTTGAGCGTGAAGTCGGTCAGTTCCGAGGCGGTGGCGTCCGCGGGCATGCCCTTGCGCAGGCCGTCCCAGAACGCCTCCATCCACATGCCCGGCGGCCGGTCCATGAGCTTCTTGCGCTCGGGGTCGATCTCCGGCTCGGGCTCCGGCCTGCTCTGGGACCAGATGGTCGGCCTGCCCTCGCGCTCGGCGCGCTCGATGGCGGCCTGCTCGGCGATCCGCTGGCCGATCGGGGTCTTGACCCGGCTGCGCCGCTGCGGCAGACCGCCCGCGGTCCACTCGGTGACCTCCGGGACGTCGTCCTCCATGGAGATGCCCGCGGGGATCTTGGGGCTGGTGGGGCGGCGCTTCTTGGGCGGGCGCTTGGGGCCCTCGACGGCGCCGAGTTCGGGCTTGGGGATGCCGGTGGCGCCGATGCCGTGCGCGGCGCCCACGCCGGGCTCGGTGGTCGTCATCACCCGCGGCACGATGAGGATCGCGCGGACGCCGCCGTAGGCGGAGGAGCGCAGCGAGACCTCCATGTCGAACTGCTTGCAGAGACGGCCGACGACGGCGAGACCGAGGCGCGGGTTCTCACCGAGGTTGTCGGCGTCGTCGTTGTTCTTGGCGTCCTCGATCGCCTGCTCGATACGGGCGCGGGACTCCTCGCTGAGGCTGACGCCCGCGTCCTCGATCTCGATGACGACACCGGACTGCACCTCGGCCGCGGTGACGTGCACCTTGGTCGAGGGCGGCGAGTAGCGGGTGGCGTTGTCGAGGAGTTCGGCGGCGGCGTGGAGGACCGGTTCGACCGCGGTGCCCTTGATGTTGATGTTGACGATGGAACTGAGTTCGATCCGGCGGTACTCCAGGATGCGGGACATGGCACCGCGCAGCACGCTGTAGAGGGAGACCGGCAGGGGCCACTGACGGCCGGGCCGGCCGCCGCCGAGCACCGAGATGGTGTCGGCGAGGCGGCCGATCAGCGAGGTGCCGTGGTCGATGCGCAGCAGGTCGTCGAAGACCTCGGGGTTGCGGCCGTGGTCCTCCTCCATCTCGCGGAGTTCCTTGGCCTGCTGGTGGACGATGGCCTGGACGCGGCGGGCGATGCTCACGAAGGAGCGCTCCGTGGCGTCGCGCATCGAGATCTCGTGGTCGGCGCCGCGCCAGGCGACGCGTACCAGTTCGCGGTAGCCCTCGGGCAGGCCGCGCAGGTCGGGATCCGCGTCGTAGACGTTGCTCACGGTGTCCCGGAGCGCCTCGCCGCGGCGCAGCCGGTAGAAACCGGTGGGCAGGATGTCGGTGGTGATGCGGTCGATCAGCGCGTTGTGGGCGGCGATCCGCTGTTCCAGATACGCGGCGTGCCGGGCGTGTTCGGCCTGCGTCTCGCGGAGGCGGCGGCCACGGCGGACGGCCTCCCCGGCCGCGCCGAGGACCAGCAGCACGGCCAGCGTTCCGCACACGCCGACGGCGAGCCGGGCCGTGGGCGGTACCAGGGCGACGGCGGCCCCGGCTGCGGCGGCCATCGCTATGGCCGGCGCCAACAGCACGCGCGCACAAGGACGTTCACGGCCGCCGGGAGGCTTCTGAACACTCACCATGGATGCCTTCTGAGATGAGTCGGCTGGGTGTCGGGGGGTCTTGCGGGGGGAAGGTTCACGGACGATCGGGATCTGTTTCGCACAAGGGGAACAGGCGCACGAATTACCTCAACCCGGTGCGCCTCGGGCGAGCTTAGTCCGACCGGATCATCGCCGTGCCCTCTTCGGCAAGCATCTGAAATCGCCCCCGCGACAGGAGTACGCTCGAAGCCATTTGCACACTGTGCTGCTGTTCGAACACTCTTTGTAGCCGCGAACAGACATGTGAATGCCGCTCACCGTGAGGGGTGAACCTGACGAGTGAGCCACTCCCCCTCAGCCGTGCCCCGGCCGGCGCCTACCAGCCCTCGGCGGATGCGGGAGCCCGCGCGCTCGACCGCGGCGCGCCCCCGCCCGCCGGACGGCGGGTCACCCCACCGACGAGTAGGCCACCACGCCGCGCAGCAGCTGGTCCACCGCCTTGCGCGCGTTCTTCGCCACGGTCGACCCCTCCGTGGGCGCCGCCGCCGAGATCTGCCCCAGCACGTCGATGACCTGCTTGCACCACCGCACGAAGTCACCGGCGGGCATGTCCGCCTCGCGCAGCACCTCATCGAGCCCGTTGCCCGTCGCCCACATGTACGCCGCCCAGGCGAACCCCAGGTCCGGCTCCCGCTGGCCGACCCCCTCGGTCTGGCTGATCCGGAACTCCTCCTCCAGGGCGTCGAGCCGCCCCCAGATCCGGACCATGTCACCGAGCGCGGCCTTCGCCCCGCCCGACGGCAGCTTCGGCGCCAGCGCGTCGTCGCCCGTCCGGGACTCGTACACCAACGCCGAGACGCAGGCCGCGAGTTCCGCGGGGCCGAGGCCCTCCCAGACGCGCTCGCGCAGGCACTCGCTGGCCAGCAGGTCCAGTTCGCCGTAGAGCCGGGCCAGCCGCTTGCCGTGCTCGGTGACCTCGTCACCGCGCAGGTAGTCCAGCTCGGTCAGCAGCGCCACGATCCGGTCGAAGGTCCGCGCGATCGTGTTCGTACGCCCCTCGATCCGCCGCTCCAGCTGCGAGGTGTCGCGCAGCAGCCGGTGGTAGCGCTCGGCCCAGCGGGCGTGGTCCTCACGGTCGTCGCAGCCGTGGCAAGGGTGCGCGCGGATCGCCGTGCGCAGCCGTGCGATCTCGCGGTCGTCGGCGGCCTGCGACCGCTGCTTGCGCGCCCGCTCCGGCGGGATGTGCCCGGCCTTGGTGCGCAGCGCGGACGCGAGGTCCCGACGGGACTGCGGCGAGCGGGGGTTGAAGGACTTCGGGATCCGCATCCGGTCCAGCGGCTCGACCGGTACCGGGAAGTCCATCGAGGCCAGCCGCTTGACCTGCCGCTCCGCGGTCAGCACCAGCGGGCGCGGACCGTCCTGGTGCTCGAAGCCGCGATGGCCGTCGGCCCGGCCGGCGGGCAGGCCGGGGTCCAGCACGAGGGCCAGACCGGCGTACTTGCCCGTCGGCACGTGGATGACATCGCCGGTCCTTAGCTTCTCCAGGGCGACGGCGGCCTCGGCGCGGCGCTGGCCGGCGCCCTGCCGGGCCAGCTCCGTCTCCCGGTCCTTCAGTTCGCGGCGCAGCCGCGCGTACTCCTCGAAGTCGCCGAGGTGGCAGGTCATGGAGGCCTTGTAACCCTCCAGGCCCTCCTCGTTGCGCTGCACCTGCCGGGAGATGCCGACGACCGACTTGTCGGCCTGGAACTGCGCGAAGGACGTCTCCAGCAGTTCGCGCGAGCGGTGCCGGCCGAACTGCTCGACCAGGTTGACCGCCATGTTGTACGACGGCTTGAAGCTGGAGCGCAGCGGGTACGTGCGGGTGCCCGCGAGACCGGCGAGGTGCTCGGGGCTGCTGCCGCGCTGCCACAGCACGACCGCGTGGCCCTCCACGTCGATGCCGCGGCGGCCGGCCCGGCCCGTCAGCTGGGTGTACTCGCCGGGCGTGATGTCGGCGTGCTGCTCGCCGTTCCACTTGACGAGCTTCTCCAGCACGACCGAGCGGGCGGGCATGTTGATGCCGAGCGCGAGGGTCTCGGTGGCGAACACGGCCTTCACCAGGCCGCGCACGAACAGCTCCTCCACGACCTCCTTGAAGGTCGGCAGCATGCCCGCGTGGTGGGCGGCGATGCCCCGCTCCAGCCCTTCGAGCCACTCGTAGTAGCCGAGGACGTGCAGGTCCTCCCGCGGAATCGAGGCGGTGCGCTCCGCGACCAGGGCGCGGACCCGCTCGCGCGCGTCCTCGTCGTTGAGCCGGAGGCCGGCGTGCAGGCACTGCTGGACGGCGGCCTCGCAGGCGGCGCGGCTGAAGATGAAGGTGATGGCCGGGAGCAGGCCCTCGGAGTCCAGGCGCTCGATGACCTCGGGGCGGCTCGGCGTCCACACCCGCGAACGCTGCCGGCGCTCGCGCTCGCGATCGGCCTCGCGCATCGAGCGGCCACGCCTGCGGTCCTGGAACGACGGCCGCTGCGCCTCCATCCGGGCGAGGCGGACGAGGTCGGGGTTGACGGCCTTCTTGTGGCCCTCCCCCTCCTCGAACAGGTCGTACATCCGGCGTCCGGCGAGCACGTGCTGGAACAGCGGTACGGGCCGGTGCTCGGAGACGATCACCTCGGTGTCGCCGCGGACGGTGTCCAGCCAGTCACCGAACTCCTCGGCGTTGGACACGGTGGCGGAGAGCGAGACCAGGGTCACCGACTCGGGGAGGTGGATGATCACTTCCTCCCAGACGGCGCCCCGGAAGCGGTCGGAGAGGTAGTGCACCTCGTCCATGACCACGTGGCCGAGACCGAGGAGGGTCTGCGAGCCGGCGTACAGCATGTTCCGCAGCACCTCGGTGGTCATCACGACCACCGGGGCGTCGGAGTTCACGCTGTTGTCGCCGGTGAGCAGGCCCACCTTCGCGGCGCCGTACCGCCGGCACAGGTCGGCGTACTTCTGGTTCGACAGGGCCTTGATGGGCGTTGTGTAGAAGCACTTCTTGCCCTGCTGGAGGGCGAGGTGGACGGCGAACTCGCCCACGATCGTCTTGCCCGAGCCGGTGGGCGCGGCGACCAGCACACCCTTCCCCGCTTCGAGTGCCTGGCAGGCCTCGATCTGGAAGGGGTCGAGGCCGAAGTCGTACATCTCGCGGAAGGAGGCGAGCGCGGTGGCCTGCTCGGCAGCCCGCCTGCGGGCTGCCGCGTACCGCTCGGCCGGTGAGAGGTCCTCTGTCATCGTGCTTTCGAGCGTACCGGGCCCCACTGACAACAGGACGATCATTATCCGGAACGTGGGCTGATCGGCAAAGACGGATGCCCCCGCCTCCGGAGGGCTCCGGGGGCGGGGGCATCGCGCGTGGTGGGAGGGGCTCAGGTCACGTCGTCGTAGCCGTTGACCCGGTCCGTGCTCGCCTGCTCGGGCAGTGCCCGGGCCGCCGGGACGGGCTCGACGGCGCCGATGTCCTCGGGCGTGAGGTCCAGCTCGGACGCCTCGTCGTCGCCGGGGCCATCGGCCTCGCGGCGGGCCCGGCGCCGGTCGTTGAGCAGCGCGATGGCCACGGCGACGAAGTACAGCGCCCAGATCGGTGCCGCCAGCGCCAGCATCGTCATCGGGTCGGGGCTGGGCGTGGCCACGGCCGCGAAGGCGGTGATGCCGACGACCATGGCGCGCCACCAGCCCAGCATGCGCCGCCCGGACAGCACCCCGGTGAGGTTGAGCATGACCAGCAGCAGCGGCATCTCGAAGGCGAGGCCGAAGACGACGATCATGCGGGTGATGAGGTCCAGCAGGTCGTCCAGCGGCAACAGGTTCTCAGCGCCCTCGGGCGTGAGCTCGATCATGAACTTCGCCGTGGTGGGCAGCAAGTGGAACGCGAGGTAGCCGCCGCCGAGGAAGAGCGGGAAACCGAAGCCGACGAACGCGTAGGCGTACTTCTTCTCGCCGCGATGCAGCCCCGGTGCGACGAACGCCCACAGCTGGTAAAGCCAGACCGGCGACGCGAGCACGATGCCGGCCATCAGGGAGACCTTCAGGGCCAGGTTGAACGCGCCCAGCAGGCCACTGACGGTGATGTGCGCACAGCGGACGTTCTTGGCGTCGGCCAGTTCCCCGAAGGACTGGTGGCAGCCGATCTCGTCCAGCATCGGCCGGGTGATGATCTCGATGATGTCCCGATAGAAGAAGGCCGAGACGATCGTGACGGCGAGGATCGCCAGGACACCCTTCGCGAGCCGGTTGCGCAGCTCGCGCAAGTGATCCGCGAGCGGCATCCGCCCCTCGGGATCCCTCTCCTTTTTGCGGGCAGGCTTGAGCAACCCACATCCTCATCTCGTGCAGCGGACCGGATGCCCCGGTCCTCGCGTCAGCGCTTGGTCGTGTCCGTCGGCTCGGTGACCGGGCGGGAGCTGGTCACGTCACCGGGAGCGGCCTGGATCGTGCGCTGAGCCGGAGCGGGCTCCTCGGCGGTGGACTGGGCGGTGCCCTCGGGCTGCTTGCCGTCGTCCTTCATCGCCTTGGCCTCGCTCTTGAGGATGCGCGCGGACTTGCCGAGCGAGCGCGCCATGTCCGGGAGCTTCTTGGAGCCGAACACCAGGACGATCACCAGAACGAGGAGCAGCAGGTGCCACGGCTCAAGTCCGTTGCGGAACATAAATCTTCACCTTCTCACCGAGGCGGGCACGTCCGACAGGTCGGACACTTGTCCGGACGTCATGCTGGCTGCGATCGTAACGCCTGGGAATGAACGCGGGACAATCCCCCGGCGTACTCCTGCTTCGCGGACCGCGCCTCGTCATCGGGCCGCTACCAGCACCAGCAGCGTACCCGGCCGGGTGGGCGCGGTGACAGAGCCGAGTGACCGACACCGCAGTGACGGGCCGGGACTCAACAGCACCGCCCGGCGCGGCTACAGCGTGTCCACCGCACGGGCGGCGCTCACGGCCGCCCGTTCCAGGTCCTCCGCAGCCCTGGTGATACGGCGTCCGGAATCGGCGACCTGCCGCCCGAGGCGCCGCGCCTCCAGGAACACCCGGACGGCGAACACGCCCAGGACGGCGAGACCCAGGAACCCCATGGCTACCGCGAACATCGGCCAGAACATGACGCCGAGACTAGTCCGTCCGCCGGGGCGGATCCCAGCCGGCTACACCGTGGAGTGCAGCCGCAGGGTCCGCACGCCGCCGCCGGTGAGCAGCTCGACGATCCGCTCCCCCGCGGGCTTGCGGACCGCGGTGCCGCAGTCGGGACAGGTGAAGGAGTAGAACGTCGTCCGGCTGGTGGCGCCGATGGCCAGGCGCAGCGCGCTCGCGGCGAGCTCGAAACGGCCCCGGCAGTCCGGGCAGCCCGCCCGGAAGACCACCGGGACCGCTCCGCGCATACCGGCGAAGGCCGAAGCCGCCGTCATCTCACCCGCACCGGACACCGGGGACTCCCTCACAGCCCTCGCTCCTCTTCCTCTGGTCGCTCCGGGTCGTCCGCCACCGGGGCGCACGGCCCCGGCTCACGCGGGACTCAGGTCCCGGCCGTCACCCGCGCCCGTCACCGCGCCCGCCGGACCGTCGTACGCCGCCAGGGCCTCGTGGGCGGCGCGGCGGGCGCTCTCGGCCAGCTCGGCCGGGGAGATGATCCGGCCGTCACGGCCGAGCCGCAGGGCCAGCCGGCGCAGGGAGGCCGGATCGGGGGTGCGCAGAGTGATACGCAGTCCGCCGTCGGGCAGCTCATCGGCGCTGTCGTGCGGGTAGTACTCGGCGACCCAGCGACCGCCGGGGCCGACCTCGACCACCACTTCCGGGTCCTCGGCGGCCGGCTGTACCAGGGCCTCGGAGAGGTCGCGCAGCTCCACCTCGGGCGGGGCCGACGGCTCGTCGAGGACCTTGATCTCGGCGACCCGGTCGAGCCGGAAGGTGCGCCGGGCCTCGGAGCGGCGGCACCAGGCCTCCACATAGGTGTGGCCGACGCTGACCAGCCGGATGGGGTCGATCTCGCGCTCGGTGATCTCGTCGCGCGCCGGGGAGTAGTAACGGATCCAGAGCCGGCGGCGCTCGGAGATCGCCCGGTCGACGTCGGCGAAGACACCGCCCTCGGACTCGAAGGTCACCGACAGGCGGGAGCTGGCCCCGGCGGCCTCGCCGGCCGCGGTCTCCACCTTGGCCGTGGCCCGCAGCAGAGCCTGGCGGTCACCCTCCCGCAGCCCGGGCAGCGTCGACACCGCGCGGGCGGCGACCAGCAGGGCCGTGGCCTCGTCGGCGGCGAGCCGGAGCGGTTCGGCCGCCTCCTCACCGAGCGCGGCCGGGTTGTGCCACCAGATGCGCTCGCCGTCGGTGTCGATGTCCAGCAGGTCGCCGCCGCGGAAGCTGGTGCCGCACATGGGCAGCAGGTCGAGGTCGGCGACCAGTTCGTCCTCGGTGATGCCGAAGGCGCGCGCCACGTCGGCGATCCGGGCGCCGGGGCGCTCCCGGAGGTAGGTCACCAGCGAGAGCATCCGCCGGGTCTGGTCGATGGCGTTCACGGGCCTGACCGGTTTGCCTGCCACAGTCCTGCTCCCCCTCAGCCCTTGGCCACGGCACGCAGCCGGTCCACCACGTCGGCGCGCAGCTCGGCCGGCTCCAGAACCACCACGTCCGGTCCGAACTCCACCAGCCAGGCGTCCAGTCCGTGCCCGTACGGAATCTCCAGCTCGTCCCAGCCGTCGCCGAGTTCCCGGACCGCGGTGGCCTTAGCCCGAAGGGGGTAGCCGGCGCCGGAGCGCAGCCGGATCAGCGCCGAGCGGTCGGCGATCTCGCCGGCCCAGCTCGCGACGGTCTCGCGCACGGTGACGACGTCCGGCACGGGCACGGTGAAACCCGTGCCCCGCGTGCGGACCCTGCCGGTGATCCGGGAGAGCCGGAAGACGCGCTCGGCGCCCCGGTCGCGGTCCCAGCCGGCCAGATACCAGTGGCCGCGCCAGCACTCCAGCGCCCATGGCTCGACATGCCGGGGCTCGGGGTGGGCGGCGGAGGCCTTGCGGTACTCGAAGAGGACCGGGCGGCGGTCGCGCAGGGCCAGCATGAGCGGCTCGAAGGCGGCCTCGTGCACCGGGATGCGCGGTTCCAGGGCGCTGTGCGCCTCGTAGGGGTCGACGTCCTCGGGCAGGCCCGCGGCGCGCAGTTTCTGGAGGGCGCCGCTGGCCGCGCCGGCCAGCCGGGCCTGCTGCCAGACCTTGGCGGCGAGGCCGAGGGCGGCGGCCTCCTCGGCGTCCAGGGTGATGGGGGGCAGACGGTTGCTGTCGCGGCGGGCGAGGTAACCGACCTCGCCGTCGATGTTCTCGACGGTCTCGATGACGAGGCCCAGCTCGCGCAGGTCGTCCTTGTCCCGCTCGAACATGCGGTTGAAGGAGTCGTCGCTCCCCGCTTCGAGGTAGGCCTCGATGGACGCCCGCAGCTCGCGCTTGCTGAGCGGCCGCCGTGTCCCGAGCAGACACAGCGCGAGGTTCATCAGCCGCTCGGCCTTGGCAATGGCCATCGACGCCCTTCGCCTTCCCTATGGTGCTTCTGACCGATGACCGTACCGCTCCGCGGGGCGGTGACAAAAGCCGAGGGCCCACGCCCGAACAGGCGTGGGCCCCAGGTGATCGGATCCGGTCGGATCCGGGCCGTGAATCAGACGCCGAGCAGGTCGACCACGAAGATGAGCGTCTCGCCGGGCTTGATCGCCGGGGTCGGGCTCTGGTTGCCGTAGGCGAGGTGGGCGGGGATGGTCAGCTGGCGGCGGCCACCGACCTTCATGCCCTGCACGCCCTGGTCCCAGCCCTGGATGACCCGGCCCTGGCCCAGCGGGAAGCGGAACGGAGTGCCGCGGTTCCAGCTGGCGTCGAACTCCTCGCCGGTGCTGAAGGCGACGCCCACGTAGTGGACGGTGACGTTCTGGCCCGCCTCGGCGACCGCGCCGTCGCCCTCCCAGATGTCCTTGATCTCGAGGTCGGCCGGGGGCGCGCCCTCAGGGAAGTCGATCTCGGGCTTCTCGATGCTCACGTCAAAAGCTCCTGCTTGTGTACGACACGGAACGCGGACAGTCTTTCATCATCGCGGGCCCGTCGCCCGCCCCGGGCGTCCCCCGGCTACATCGCCGCGAGGATGTCCACCGTGAAGACCAGGGTGGCGCCCTTCTTGATGATCCCGCCGCTCGGCGGGTTGTCGCCGTAGCCCAGCTCCGGCGGGACGACGATCAGGACCCGGCTGCCCACCTTCTTGCCGGTGAGTCCCTGCGCCAGGCCCTTGACCGCCTGCTGCATCTGCTCCAGGGAGAACTGGCTGAGCCGGCCGGAGCCGTAGGTCCGCTGGAAGGTCTTGCCGCTCTCCCAGACCAGGCCCTGGAACTGGCACAGGACCGTCTGGGCGGCCTTCAGTTCGGCGCCGTCGCCCTCCAGGACGTACTCCGAGACGAGCTTCTTCGGCGGGTCCGACTTGGGGATGGTGACCTTGGGCACCTGGCCGTCGGTGTTCGCGGCCACCTTCGGCAGGGCCGGGTCGTTCTGCGCGACCGGCTTGCCCTTGGCGGAGCTCTTGGAATTGAAGGAGTCGACGACGTCGATGACGAAGACCAGGGTGTCGGTGCCCTTGATGCCCGCGTCCGGCTGGCCCGACTTGCCGTAGCCCAGGGCGGGCGGGACGGCGATCTCGATCCGGCTGCCGGTCTTCTTGCCGGCCAGGGCGTACCGCCAGCCGTCGATGATGCTGCCCTGGGCGAGCTGCATGACCAGCGGGCGTTTGCGGTCGTAGGAGTTGTCGAAGACCTTGGCGGTGTCCCAGATCTGGCCGAGGTAGTCCGCCTGGACGAAGTCGTTCTCCGCGACCGTGCGGCCGCTGCCCGGGATCAGCGTCTTGACCGCGAGGTTCTTCGACGGGTCGCCCGGTCCCTTGGCGATGACCGGCTTCTCGCCGAACTTCGTGCCCGCCGTGACCGCCGGCAGCGGTCCGTCCACGATCTTGGGCGGGGGCGAGGCGGACGCCGACGGCGACGGCGAGGCACTGGTCTTGCCGGAGTCGGACGAGTCGTCACCGCAGGCGGTGAGCGTGACCAGCCCTGCGGGGACTGCGGCGAGGAGGAGTGAGCGTCGGCGCACGGAGAGCCTCGTAATCGGTCGATCTTGCGGATGGCGTGCGCGCAACTCTACGGCGTGAGAAGGGCGCCGTACGGAAAACGTACGGCGCCCGTGTGGCGTTCCGGCATTTCGGAGCCGGAACGCTTGACCCGGCCCTTCGCCTACATTCCGGCGATCAGCTTCTCCACCCGGTCGTCCACCGAACGGAACGGGTCCTTGCACAACACGGTGCGCTGCGCCTGGTCGTTGAGCTTCAGGTGGACCCAATCGACCGTGAAGTCCCTGCGCTGTTCCTGCGCCCGCCGGATGAAGTCGCCGCGCAGCCGGGCCCGAGTGGTCTGCGGGGGAACGGACTTCCCCTCGAAGATCTTCAGGTCGTTGCAGATCCGGGCGGCCTGGCCCTTCTTCTCCAGCAGGTAGTACAGGCCACGACGGCGGTGGATGTCGTGGTAGGCGAGGTCTATCTGCGCGACCCTCGGGTGGGACATGGTCATGTTGTGCTTGGCCCGGTACCGCTCGATGAGCTTGTACTTCATGACCCAGTCGATCTCGGTGGCGATCCGGTCGAGGTCCTCGGCCTCGATCGCGTCGAGCGTGCGGCCCCACAGGTCCAGGACCTCCGCGACCGTGCCGGTGCGGATGCCCCGGCGCTCGCAGAAGTCCACGGCCTTGTCGAAGTACTCCCGCTGCACCTCCAGCGCGGAGGCCTCCCGGCCGCTGGCCAGGCGTACCTTGCGCCGGCCGGTGATGTCGTGGCTGACCTCGCGGATCGCCCGGATGGGGTTCTCCAGGGTGAGGTCGCGCATCACGGTGCCCGCCTCGATCATGCGCAGCACGAGGTCGGTGGCGCCGACCTTGAGCAGCATGGTCGTCTCGGACATGTTCGAGTCACCGACGATGACGTGCAGCCGGCGGTAGCGCTCGGCGTCCGCGTGCGGTTCGTCGCGGGTGTTGATGATGGGGCGGGAGCGGGTCGTCGCCGAGGAGACGCCCTCCCAGATGTGCTCCGCGCGCTGGCTGACGCAGTAGACGGCGCCGCGCGGGGTCTGGAGCACCTTGCCGGCGCCGCACAGCAGCTGCCGGGTGACGAGGAAGGGGATGAGAATGTCCGCGAGCCGGGAGAACTCCCCGTGCCGGGCCACCAGGTAGTTCTCGTGGCAGCCGTAGGAGTTGCCCGCCGAGTCGGTGTTGTTCTTGAAGAGGTAGACGTCGCCTGCGATGCCCTCCTCGTGCAGGCGTCGTTCCGCGTCCACCAGGAGTCCTTCGAGAATGCGCTCGCCGGCCTTGTCGTGGGTGACCAGCTCGGTCACGTTGTCACATTCGGGAGTCGCGTATTCCGGATGTGAGCCCACGTCGAGATAGAGCCGGGCGCCGTTGCGCAGAAACACATTGCTGCTGCGGCCCCATGACACGACACGGCGGAAGAGGTACCGCGCCACCTCGTCAGGAGACAGACGGCGCTGTCCCCTGAACGTGCACGTGACGCCGTATTCGTTCTCCAGCCCGAAGATGCGGCGGTCCATGAGGGAACATTACGCCCGATCCCCCGAGCTGAAACGAGGTTCGACGGCACGATTTGGATCATTTTCCGATGAAGCCGCAACGACCCCGCCCCGCGCGGGAGCCGCGAGGACCCGTCCGGTGGCCAGCAGGACCAGCAGGGACACGGCCCCGGCCGCGCCCGGCAGGGCGAAACCCCACAGGGTGCCGCCGGCCTGGACGACCGGTCCCGCGAGGCCCGTTCCGACCGAGGCGCCCACGGTGAACGTCGTCACCAGCCAGGAGAACGCCTCGGTGACGGTCCCGGCCGGCGCGTGCCGGTCGACGATGATGAACGCGCAGGCGATGCAGGGCGCCAGGAAGACGCCGGAGACCACGCTGAGCAGCACCATGGCGAGCGTGCCGGGGGTCAGCGTCAGCGGCAGGTAACAGACCGCCAGCAGGGCCACCAGCACCGTCAGTCGCCGTTCGGGCGCGCCGGCCCACCGGCGGGCGCCGTAGACGCTGCCGCCGGCGAGCGCGCCGAGGCCGAGTCCGGCCATGAGCCAGCCGTAGACCGCGTCGCCGCCGTGCCCGTCGGCGTACGACACCGAGGCGACCGTGATGGAGCCCAGCGCGATGCCGACGAACAGGAAGGCCGCGAGCAGCGCGAGCAGGCCGGGCGAGCGCAGGGCGCCCAGCCAGTGCGCCTCGCGCGGGGCGGAGCGCCACGCGCGCGAGGGCGGCGAGAGGACCACGGAGAGCGCGCCCAGCACGCCGAGGAGGTTCAGCACGAGCAGGGCGGCGCGCTCGTCCCACAGGGACACGCACAGGGTCACCAGCAGCGGGCCGGCGGTGAACATGATCTCCTGCGCGATCGCGTCCATGGCGTACGCGGTGTGCACCTGGTCCTCGCGGCGCAGCACGGACGGCCACAGGGCGCGCAGGCCGCCCTCCAGTGGCGGGGCGAACAGGCCGGCCGCCGCCACGGTCGCGTGGGCGAGGGGGAGCGAGCCGGTGCCCAGGAAGGCGAAGGCGGTCATCGAGAGGGCCGCGAGGACCGCCGCGGGCAGCTGGACGCGCGGCTGGCCGTACAGGTCCACGAGCCGGCCCAGGACCGGCTGGCCTACGGCGTTGGCGACGCCGTACACCGCGGCGAGGGCGCCGGCGAGGCTGTAGCTGCCGCCCTCGGCGCGGACGAAGAGCACCAGGGCGATGGCCGCGGTGGCGTTGGGCAGGCGGCCCACCAGGGTGCCGGTGAGCAGCCGGCACGCGTGCCTCGCTCGGAGGATCTCCAGGTATCCCGTGGCCATGTCCAGCCCTTCCGTGGCTCGCGGGACGCCTCGACGGCCCGAAGTGTTACGTATAACGTCCCCGTCCATACGTACCATGTGCGCTGTTCACCCGTCCAGACGGCCGCCGGTGACCCGCGGGCGCGCCGAGCGCCCCGGGCGGACGGCCGAAGCAGAGGAGCAGGCCCGCGGTGGCAGCCAGCAGCACCCGCCCGACCAGCCGTGACGTCGCCCGGGCGGCCGGGGTCTCCCAGGCGGCCGTCTCCCTCGTACTGGGCGACAAGTGGCGCGGCCGGGTGTCCGAGGCCACCGCCGAACGGGTCCGGGAGGCCGCGCGGGAGCTGGGCTACCGGCCCAATCTCGCCGCCCGCAACCTGCGCCTCGGCCACACCCGCACCGTCCTGCTCGTGGTGCCCGCCCTGACGACCGAGTTCTTCGCCGGGGTCTACACGGGCGCCGCGCGCGTGGCGGCCGAGCACGGCTTCGGTGTGGTCCTCTACCCCTCACCCGAGGGCATCGGCCCGGCCCGCGACCCCTTCGCCTCCGCGCAGGCCGCCCTGGACGGCGTCATCGCCTCCTCGATGGCCGCCGACGCCCTCACCGCGATCCGCGGCGACCAGCTGCCCCTGGTCATGCTGGACAGCGATCCCGCGGGCAGCCTGGGCGCCGCGACCGTGAACCTGGACATCACCGACGGCGTCCGCCAGGTCGCCGAGCACCTGCTGGGCCTCGGCCACCGCCGGGTGCTGCACCTGGCGGCGGACGTGCCGTCCTGGACGTTCGAGATCCGCGCGCGCGAGCTGGCCGCGCGCCTGGCCGCGGTCCCCGGCACGCGCGTGCGTACGGCCCGGGCCCCGATCTCCATCGAGGGCGCGCTGGCCGCCACCGAGGCCGCGCTTACCGCGCCCGGCCCCCGGCCCACGGCCGTGGTGTGCGACGACGACAAGCTCGCCGCGGGCGCGTACAAGGCGCTGCGCCGGCTGGGCCTGCGGGTCCCGGACGACGTCTCGGTCACCGGCCTGGACGACCTGGCACTGGCCACCGCCCTCGACCCCGAGCTGACGACCGTACGGCTGGACGCCGAGCTGTTCGGCGAGCACGGGATGCGGGCCCTGCTGGCGGTGCTGGAGGGCCGTGCGCCGCAGAGCGGGGACATCCCCGTCGAACTGGTCGTCCGGGGCTCCACGGCACCGCCCCGCGAGGCGTAGGCCGGTCACCGACCGCCGTAACGGCAGGTGCCCCGGCCGGAGGACCGGCCGGGGCACACCTGGTCCGAGGGGGTCACTCCTCGTCGGCGCTCTCCGCCTCCGTGGTCGCGCCGCCCGCCTCCAGCAGGCGGCCGAGCTGCCGGCCGACGATGCGCTTGAACTTGCGCTTCTGCGGGCGCGTGCGGTCCAGCACGGCGACCTCCAGCCGCTCGGCGGGGATCTCCCGCTCGCTGCCGTTGGTGTCGCGGGACAGGGCCTGCACGGCCAGCTTCAGGGCCTCCGCGAGGTTCATGCCGTCGCGGTGGCGCTGGTCCAGGAAGCTGCTGATCTGCTCGGTGTTGCCGCCGACCGCGACCGAGCCGTGCTCGTCCACGATGGAACCGTCGTGCGGCAGCCGGTAGATCTGGTCACCCTCGGGGGTCTCCCCCACCTCGGCCACCACCAGCTCCACCTCGTACGGCTTCTCGGCCGCCGAGGAGAAGATCGTGCCCAGCGTCTGGGCGTAGACGTTGGCCAGGCCGCGGGCCGTGACGTCGTCACGGTCGTAGGTGTAGCCGCGCAGGTCGGCGTAGCGCACGCCGCCGATGCGCAGGTTCTCGTACTCGTTGTACTTGCCGGCCGCCGCGAAGCCGATCCGGTCGTAGATCTCGCTGAACTTGTGCAGCGCGCGGGACGGGTTCTCGCCGACGAACACGATGCCGTCGGCGTACTGGAGCACGACCAGGCTGCGGCCGCGGGCGATGCCCTTGCGGGCGTACTCGGCCCGGTCGGCCATGGCCTGCTGGGGTGAGACATAGAACGGCGTCGACACCGGTTATCCGTCCCTTTCTGTCATGGTCACTGGATCACCTCGATAAGAACCGGGGCCGGGCTCAGAGCAGGGCGGCCTTGGGGCCGTCGGGCTCCTCCAGGCGCTTCTGGAGCACCGCGCGGGCGAGCCCGGACGACTCCTCGTCGGTGAGCCGGCGGAAGCCGTCCTCGGTGATCACGGTGATGATCGGATAGATCCGGCGGGCGACATCGGGACCACCGGTCGCCGAGTCGTCGTCAGCCGCGTCGTAGAGGGCCTGGACCACGAGCGTGGTGGCCTGCTCCTCGGTCAGGTCGTTGCGGAACAGCTTCTTCATCGCACCGCGCGCGAAGACCGAGCCCGAACCCGTCGCGGCGAAGTTGTGCTCCTCCGAACGGCCGCCCGTGACGTCGTAGGAGAAGATGCGTCCCCGCTCGCGGTCCAGGTCGTACCCGGCGAAGAGGGGCACCACGGCCAGGCCCTGCATGGCCATGCCGAGGTTGGAACGGATCATCGTCGACAGCCGGTTGGCCTTGCCCTCCAGGGACAGCTGGGCGCCCTCGACCTTCTCGAAGTGCTCCAGCTCCAGCTGGAAGAGCTTGACCATCTCGACGGCCAGCCCGGCGGTGCCGGCGATGCCGACGGCCGAGTACTCGTCGGCCGGGAAGACCTTCTCGATGTCCCGCTGCGCGATGACGTTGCCCATGGTCGCCCGGCGGTCACCGGCGAGCACGACACCTCCGGGGAAGGCGACGGCGACGATCGTCGTGCCGTGCGGCGCCTCGATGACACCCTGCGTGGGCGGCAGCTGCCGGTTGCCGGGCAGCAGCGCGGGCTGGTGCTCGGAGAGGAAGTCCATGAAGGAGGAGGATCCTGGCGTCAGGAAGGCAGCTGGTAGACGCCCGGTGCCACGAGTATTGGCTTCCACGAGATTCCTTCCACATAGCGGCAGTCCGGCGGGCAGGTCCGGGGCGTCTTCCCCCACTTGCCGATGGCCGAATTGCGGTTGAAGCACGGTATGCCACGGACCTTACCCGGCCGGTGACGGTGATCCACCTGCCCGGCGGAAGCCGTTCCCCGGGGACGAGGACTGCCCGCGGCCCGGACTTCTCCGGCCGCGAGCAGTGCTTCCTCGTCCGTTCGCCGGCCACTCACGACTCCGACGCCCCCGAATCTTGGATCCGAAGGGGAAAGCAGCCTACTGGCCACCCTTTTGCACGAACGAGCGCACGAAATCCTCCGCGTTCTCCTCGAGGACGTCGTCGATCTCGTCCAGGACAGAGTCCACGTCGTCGGAGAGCTTCTCGTGCCGCTCCTTGAGGTCGTCCTGCGCCTGTGCGTCCTGCGCCTGCTCCTCGGCCTCCTCGGTGGAGCGCGTGGCCTTCTGCTGGCCGCCGCCCGTGTCCTTGGTCGCCATAACCCTCACCCCGCTCAGTTCGCCTGCCGATCGGTGATGATCAGACCCTACAAGCCGGGTCCGACATCGGCCCCGCAGTTTCTGCAACGAACGGGGGCCATCCCGATGATTCCCGGGCGGTGGGCTTTCCACCCTGTCCGCCCGGGGCGCACCGAGTACCCCCCTGACACCGCTCACCCGCCGGACAGGACCCTGACCAGGTCTTCCGCGGTGCGGCAGCGGTCCAGCAGCTCCTTGACGTGATTTCGCGTTCCGCGTAGCGGTTCCAGGGTTGGAACGCGCTGGAGGGAATCGCGGCCGGGGAGGTCGAAGATGACCGAGTCCCAGCTCGCCGCGGCCACGTCGTCCGCGTACTGCTCCAGGCACCGGCCGCGGAAGTACGCGCGTGTGTCCTCCGGCGGCTTCGTGCGGGCCCGCTCGACCTCGGCCTCGTCCAGCAGCCGTTTCATGCGCCCACGGGCCACCAGACGGTTGTAGATGCCCTTCTCGGCGCGGACGTCGGCGTACTGGAGGTCGACCAGGTGCAGCCGCGCGGCGTCCCAGTCCAGGTCGTCCCGGCGGCGGTACCCCTCCATCACCTCCCGCTTGGCGACCCAGTCCAGCTCGCCGGCCAGGCTCATCGGGTCGCGCTCCAGCCGGGTCAGGGTGTCCTCCCAGCGGCCGAGGACGTCCTTGGTCTGGTCGTCGGCGTCGGCGCCGAAACGCTCCTCCACGTACTTGCGGGCCAGTTCGAAGTACTCCATCTGTAGCTGGACCGCGGTGAGCGTGCGCCCGCTGCGCAGGGTTACCAGGCGCTTGAGGGACGGGTCGTGCGAGACCTGGTGGAGGGTGCGCACGGGCTGGTCGACGGCCAGGTCCACGGCGATGAAGCCGTCCTCGATCATGGACAGGACCAGGGCGGTCGTGCCCAGCTTGAGGTAGGTGGAGATCTCCGAGAGGTTGGCGTCACCGATGATCACGTGCAGCCGGCGGTACTTCTCCGCGTCCGCGTGCGGCTCGTCGCGGGTGTTGATGATCGGGCGCTTGAGCGTGGTCTCCAGGCCGACCTCGACCTCGAAGTAGTCCGCGCGCTGACTGAGCTGGAAGCCGTGCTCGTGCCCGTCCTGGCCGATGCCGACGCGGCCCGCTCCGGCGAAGACCTGACGGGAGACGAAGAAGGGCGTGAGGTGGCGCACGATGTCCGAGAACGGGGTCTCCCGCTTCATCAGGTAGTTCTCGTGCGTGCCGTAGGAAGCGCCCTTGTTGTCGGTGTTGTTCTTGTAGAGGTGGATCTGCTGCGCTCCCGGCAGCTGCGCGGCGCGCTCGGCCGCCTCGGCCATGATGCGCTCGCCCGCCTTGTCCCAGAGGACGGCGTCGCGGGGGTTGGTGACCTCGGGCGCGCTGTACTCGGGGTGGGCGTGGTCGACGTAGAGACGCGCACCGTTGGTGAGGATCACGTTGGCCAGGCCGATGTCCTCGTCGGTGAGCTGGCTCGAGTCGGCTGTCTCCCGGGCGAGGTCGAAGCCTCGCGCGTCCCGCAGCGGGTTCTCCTCCTCGAAGTCCCAGCGGGCCCGGCGGGCCCGGTGCATCGCGGCCGCGTAGGCGTTGACGATCTGGGACGAGGTGAGCATGGCATTGGCGTTCGGGTGGCCGGGGACGGAGATCCCGTACTCCGTCTCGATTCCCATTACTCGCCGTACGGTCATGCGGCCCTCCTTGCCCGGCGGCGCCCTCGGTCGTGGGCGCCGCTCATGTGCCGCTGGCGCTCCGGTGTGTGTGCGGTGCCCGTTCCCGCACGGCGCGACTCGGCGGCAGGAACGAGCCTAGAACGCCTTTGCACTGGTGGGGAGATCATTTGCGTCATTGGCTGCTCCGGTCGTGGCCCTGAAAACAGTCGGCTGCGGGTACCCGCCGGGGCACCCGCAGCCGCCCTGCCGTTACAGGTACTGACCGGTGTTCGCCACCGTGTCGATCGAGCGTCCGGTGTCCGCGCCCTGCTTGCCGGTGATGAGCGTACGGATGTACACGATCCGCTCGCCCTTCTTTCCGGAGATCCGGGCCCAGTCGTCCGGGTTCGTGGTGTTGGGCAGGTCCTCGTTCTCCTTGAACTCGTCCACGCAGGCCTGGAGCAGGTGGGAGACGCGCAGACCCTTCTGGCTCTTCTCCAGGAAGTCCTTGATCGCCATCTTCTTGGCCCGGCCCACGATGTTCTCGATCATGGCGCCGGAGTTGAAGTCCTTGAAGTAGAGGACTTCCTTGTCGCCGTTGGCGTAGGTGACCTCCAGGAAGCGGTTCTCCTCCGACTCGGCGTACATGTGCTCGACCGCTGTCTGGATCATGCTCTGGACCGTGGTGGTCTTGTCACCGCCGTGCTCGTCGACGTCGTCCGTGTGCAGCGGCAGACGCTCGGTGAGGTACTTGCCGAAGATGTCCTTCGCCGCCTCGGCGTCCGGCCGCTCGATCTTGATCTTCACGTCGAGCCGGCCGGGGCGCAGGATGGCCGGGTCGATCATGTCCTCGCGGTTGGAGGCGCCGATCACGACCACGTTCTGGAGGCCTTCCACACCGTCGATCTCGGCGAGCAGCTGCGGGACGATGGTGTTCTCCACGTCCGAGCTGACACCGGAGCCACGGGTGCGGAAGAGGGACTCCATCTCGTCGAAGAAGACGATCACGGGAGTGCCCTCGCTGGCCTTCTCACGCGCACGCTGGAAGACCAGGCGGATCTGCCGCTCGGTCTCGCCGACGTACTTGTTGAGCAGCTCGGGACCCTTGATGTTCAGGAAGAAGCTCTTGCCCTGGGCCTGGCCGGTGACCTCGGCGACCTTCTTGGCCAGCGAGTTGGCGACGGCCTTGGCGATGAGCGTCTTGCCGCAGCCGGGCGGCCCGTAGAGCAGGACGCCCTTGGGCGGGCGCAGCTCGTGCTCCTTGAACAGGTCCGGGTAGAGGTACGGCAGCTCGACCGCGTCGCGGATGGCCTCGATCTGGTTGCCGAGGCCGCCGATCTGCTCGTAACCGATGTCGGGGACCTCTTCGAGGACCAGCTCCTCGACCTCGCTCTTGGGCACGACCTCGTAGACGTAACCGGAGCGGGGTTCGAGCAGGAGGGCGTCGCCGGGGCGGATGGTGACGTCCAGCAGCGGCTCGGCGAGCCGCACCACCCGCTCCTCGTCGGTGTGCCCCAGTACGAGGGCGCGCTCGCCGTCCTCCAGGATCTCCTTGAGGGTGACGATGTCGCCGACGCGCTCGTACTCCATGGCGTCGACCACGTTGAGTGCCTCGTTGAGCATGACCTCCTGGCCGCGCCGCAGATCGTCGAGTTCGACGCTGGGGCTGACGTTGACCCGGAGCTTGCGGCCACCGGTGAAGATGTCCGCGGTGCCGTCCTCGTTCGCCTGGAGGAAGACACCGAAGCCGGCCGGCGGCTGGGCGAGCCGGTCGACCTCCTCCTTGAGGGCCACGATCTGGTCGCGGGCCTCGCGGAGGGTGTTGGCCAGTCGTTCGTTCTGGGCGGACACGCCGGCCAGGTTCGTCTGTAGCTCGACGATCCGCTCTTCGAGAATCCTCGTGTGCCGCGGAGAGTCGGCGAGCTTGCGTCGCAGGACGGCGATCTCCTGCTCAAGGTAGGCGATCTGCCCGGCCGGGTCGTCGGACCCGCGTCCCGGGCGGATGCCGCGGTTCATGTCGTCGTCGTGGGCTGCCACGGTCCTCACCTCCTCCAAGGGGAGCTGGACGCTTCCAGACCCTACCTGGGTGGGTGTCGATTGAAACCCCTAGATCACAAAGACTGTCAAGGTGTGTCGTCGGTCACCCGGCGCGCACTCCCTCGCACGGAGGGGATACCCACTGAACGTGAGGGGAAAGCAGCCTGTTCCACTCATGGCGCGGTCGAAAGCCTTCGCGGCTGGCCGGAGTTGTCCGTTCCGGGCCGATCGGCCCGTTTGCGGGCAGCCCTCGGGCCGCTCGCACGGTCATCACGCAGAGCGACGAAACCGGGAGGGGCTGTCACCGCGGAGGCGGCCTGAAGTGATCGGTCCGGCCGCCGGGGCACCCCTGTCCCGGCCCGGCGCTGGTACCCGAGCGGGCGGGTCCACAAACCCCGGACCGGCCCGGCCCGGACGCGAACCGGGCGGAGGTAGGGTCGAGGGTGTCCCACAGCCGCTGGAGCGGACCCGGCCGGCCCTCGCGGCGCCCGGACCGCCCGGCGAACCGACGGCAGGAGAGATGACCGTGCAGCAGGAGGCCCCGGGCGACGAGGCGCTGGAGGTCTGGATCGACCAGGACCTGTGTACCGGCGACGGCATCTGCGCCCAGTACGCCCCCGAGGTGTTCGAGCTGGACATCGACGGGCTGGCCTATGTGAAGGGCACGGACGACGAGCTGCTCCAGGCCCCGGGCGCGGCCACGCCGGTGCCGCTGCCGCTGCTGGCGGACGTGGTGGACTCGGCGAAGGAGTGTCCCGGCGAGTGCATCCACGTGCGGCGCGTTCAGGACAGGGTCGAGGTGTACGGCCCGGAGGCGGACTGAGCCCGCTTCAGACGCTGTGCGCGGCCCCCGTGGAGCGGATGAAGGCACTGCCGTTCCACTGCCAGGCGGCCGGGGTCCTCAGGTCGGGGCAGCAACTGGGCACGGAGTCCGACGAGTAGCCGAGCAGCGTGGCGGACACGGTACGCGCGTGTACGGCGAAGCCGGTGACCGTGAGCCGGTCCGCGGGCCTGACGAGGGTGGCCACCACGCGTGGCCGTTTGCCGTCCGCGGAGCGGGTCAGGACGTAGACGCCGTCCGGCGGGGTGCCCATGGGCGCGTCGCAGTGGACCACCGCGACGGTTTCCGGCCTGCCGTCACCGTCCAGGTCCGCGTCGGCCTTCTTGACGACCAGGGCCTTCACCGGTCCGCAGTCCAGCGGGAACGTCGCCCCGGCCGTGCCCGGCGCGGCGGCCGCGGTGGTCGTCCGTGTGCCGGTGGCGGACTGGGCGGCCGTGGCCGATCCGGGCTGGGCGACGGTGGAGAGGGCCACCACGGCGGCGACGGCCGTGGCGGTGAGGACCCAGTGGATCGGCCGGGTCTGGGTGTGGGCGAGCTCCGGAACGGCGGATTGCTGCACTAGGAGTGTCTCCTGTGAGGGCTGTGCCGGTGGGATGGGCTGCATGCTGCCACACGCCACTGGGCGGGGGAACGGCGGGGACCGGGATTCCCTCCGGGCGGCAGACCCGCGCCCGGCAGGCGCCGGTGCCGGTACCGGCTCAACGCGAGGGCGCCGTGCCCGAGTTCCCGGATGCGGTGGGGAACTCGGGCACGGCGCCCTTGCGTTGTACGCGTGCGGGGCCGGTCAGCGGCCGGCGCCGCCTTCGGCGTTGGGTCCGGCGTAGTCCTCGCCGTACGCGCCCTTCGCGGGGCGGCGGCGGCGCATGGGCGGCTCGACGCCGTCCGCGAGGCGGCGGGCGGTGAGCAGGAAACCGGTGTGGCCGATCATCCGGTGGTCGGGACGGACGGCCAGGCCCTCGATGTGCCAGTTGCGGATCATGGTCTCCCAGGCGGTCGGCTCGTTGAAGCAGCCGATCTCCCGGATGGACTCCACGGTCCGGGCGAGCTGGGTGGTGGTGGCGACGTAGCAGCACACGATGCCGCCCGGGACGAGCGCCTTGGAGACGGCCTCCAGGCACTCCCAGGGGGCGAGCATGTCCAGGATGACGCGGTCGACGTCGGTGTCGGACAGGTTGTCCTGGAGGTCGCCGACGGTCAGCTGCCAGGCGGGGTGCGGGCCGCCGAAGTAGCGCTCCACGTTCTGCTTCGCGATCTCGGCGAAGTCCTCGCGGCGCTCGTAGGAGTGCAGCATGCCCTGGTCGCCGATGGCCCGCAGCAGGAAGCTGCTGAGCGAGCCGGAGCCGACGCCGGCCTCCACGACGCGCGCGCCGGGGAAGATGTCGGCGAAGGAGAGGATCTGCCCCGCGTCCTTGGGGTAGACGACGGCTGCCCCACGGGGCATGGACAGGACGTAGTCGGGGAGCAGGGGGCGCAGCGCGAGGTAGGCCACGTTGCCGGTGGTCCGGACAACGCTGCCCTCGGGAGCGCCGATCAGTTCGTCGTGCGGGAAGGAGCCCTTGTGGGTGTGGAAGTTCTTCCCGGCTTCGAGCGTGAACGTGTAGTGGCGGCCCTTGGGGTCGGTCAGCTGTACCTGGTCCCCGACCTTGAAGGGCCCGCGCCTGCGGGCGGCACCGGTCGGTTCGGACATGTGACCAGCCTACCGGCGTTTCCGGGGGCCGCCGACCACGGCTACGGGGCGGGCCGGGCCATCGCCTTCACGAAAGCGCGTTCGACGTCGGCGGCGGACAGGACGCCGTAGATCTCGCCGGTCTGCTCGACCACGAGGTACTCCGTGGCGGGGGCGGCCCGGAGGGCGTCCAGCAGGTCCTCCCCGGCCAGCTCGGCGGAGACCCGCATGCCGTCGGTCAGCTCCTGGGCCAGGCCGCTCACGGCCACCCAGGGGCGGCGGTGCTCGGGTACGCCGACGATGGCGGCCTCGCGGACGAGCGCGAGGGGGGTGCCCTCGGCGTCGACGACGACCAGGGCACGGGCACCCGCGGCGTTGGCCCGGCGCAGCGCCTCGGAGAGCGGGGTGTCGTTCTCCACCGGTACGGCCCGCCGGGTGAGGGTCCGGGCGCGCAGTTCGGGCAGGTGTTCGCGCAGCCGTGCCATCCGCAGACTGTTGCCGGCGCCGGTCCAGATGATCGCGGCGAGGATGGCGGCGAGCAGGGCGTCGGTGACCGTGTCCATGCCGCTCGTCTCCTCACCGCCGCCGCCGAGGGCGCCGGAGTGGTTGAGCAGCGGCAGACCGATCAGGACGGAGACGGCGAGGGCACGGCCGACCCAGGCGGCGGCGACGGTGCCGCTCATCGGCCTGCCGGTGAGCTTCCAGACGACGGCGCGGAGCATGCGGCCGCCGTCGAGGGGCAGGCCGGGCAGCAGGTTGAAGATCGCGACGATGAGGTTGGAGACCATCAGCCCGGCCAGCAGCACGCCGGGGACGGTGCCGGGCTCGACGGGCTTCATGGCGAGGTAGAACAGCCCGGCCAGGACGAGCGAGAGCAGCGGCCCCACGAACGCCAGCACGAATTCCCGGCCGGGGGTCTCGGCCTCCTTCTCGATCTCCGAGACACCGCCGAAGAACTGGAGCTGGATGCGGCGGACCGGCAGCTCGAAGCGGATCGCGGCGACCGTGTGGGCCAGTTCGTGGACCAGGACGGAGGCGTAGAAAGCGACCGCGAAGAAGAGGGAGACCAGGTAGCGGGCGGCGCCCAGCTCGGGCAGCACGCGGTCGAGCTGGCCGCCGAAGACCCAGGTGATCAGCGCGGCGACGAGGAACCAGCTCGGCGCGACGTACACGGGCACGCCGAAGGGCCGCCCCATGAGGATGCCGCCGCCGGGCTCCTTGGGCCGGGGGCGGGGCGGCTCGCCCTTGGCGATACCGGAGTGCGCGAGCGAACGGTGCTCGGAGGAGTCACCGGCGTGCGGCACGGATTCCCCTGCCGGGTGGCGGGCGCTGTCCGTGTCCTCCGCACCAGGAGCGCCGACCGGGTCGGCGGGACGGGGGGCGCTGCCCGTGGCTACCGCGCGGGGGCCGCTGACCCTGTCGGCCGGGCCGGCGTCGCTGTCCGTGGCTGCCGCGCGGGAGGCGTTGTCCGTGTCCGCCGGAGAGCTGCCCGTGCCCTCCGTACGAGGGGTACGAACCGTGTCGGCGGGACGGGGGCCGCTGACCCTGTCGGCCGGGCCGGCGTCGCTGTCCGTGGCTGCCGCGCGGGAGGCGTTGTCCGTGTCCGCCGGAGAGCTGCCCGTGTCCTCCGTACGGGGGGTACGAACCGTGTCGGCGGGACGGGGGTCGCTGACCCTGTCGGCCGGGCCGGGGTCCGCTGCCGCGCGGGAGGCGTTGTCCGTGTCCGGCGGGCGGATCGGCTGGTCGGCGTCGGCCGTGCCGGGCGTGGGGGCGGCGTCGTCGCCGCTGGATGCGCTCGCCTCCCCCGCCGCGTCGGCGGTGCCGCCTCCCGCGGCCGTGTCGTCCTCGTCGGCCGGGTGGGGGTCGTCGGGCCGGGTGGCGGGGTGCGGTGTCGTGGGGCGGGGGGCGTCGTGGGTCAGGTCCGCGGGGTGGTCGGTGGGTTCGGCCGTGGGGTCGGCGGAGTTGTCGGCCGGCCCGTCGTTGCCGGACCGCGGCTGCCCGCTCCCGCCGCTCACGTCCACGGTGTCCCCTCGTTCGAAGCGTCTCCCGCGCCTGCCGGGCGGAAGGGTCTCTGCTCGATGGTATGCGGCCGTGGCGGCACGTTCCGCCCCGGCACCCCTTGTGTTCGCCCCCCCGCTCACCGGCCGGCGCGGCCGGCGGGCGGGTCACTGTCGGTGCCTGGCCGTAAGGTCTGTGGACATGGACAGCAGCATCGAGGAGGCAGCGGCCCAGCCGGCCGGCGCCGAACAGACGCCACCGGACGCCCCACCGCCGGCGCCCCCGGCGGCCGGCGAGGAGCGGGTGGCCGTGGCGCCGGCCTCCCTGTCGCCGTCCCGGGCGAGTGATTTCATGCAGTGCCCGCTGCTGTACCGGTTCCGGGTGATCGACCGGCTACCGGAGAAGCCGAGCGAGGCGGCGACGCGCGGCACGCTGGTCCACGCCGTGCTGGAGCGCCTGTTCGACGCGCCCGCCGGTGAGCGGACCGCGCCACGGGCGAAGGCGCTGATCCCGGGGCAGTGGGACCGGCTGCGGGAGAGCCGCCCGGAGGTGACCGAGCTGTTCACCGACGATCCGGAGGGCGAGCGGCTGACCCGGTGGCTCGCCGAGGCGGAGCGGCTCGTGGAGCGCTGGTTCACGCTGGAGGACCCGACGCGGCTGGAGCCCGCCGAGCGGGAGCTGTTCGTGGAGGCCGAGCTGGACTCGGGGCTGCGGCTGCGCGGGATCATCGACCGGGTGGACGTGGCGCCGACCGGCGAGGTGCGGATCGTCGACTACAAGACGGGCAAGGCGCCCCGCCCCGAGTACACGGAGGGCGCCCTGTTCCAGATGAAGTTCTACGCCCTCGTGGTGTGGCGCCTGAAGCGGGTGATCCCGCGCCGGCTGCAGCTGGTCTATCTCGGCAGCGGCGACGTGCTGACGTACGACCCCGTCCTCGCCGACCTGGAGCGGGTCGAACGCAAGCTGCACGCATTGTGGGAGGCCATCAGCCAGGCCACGGAGACGGGGAACTGGCGGCCCCGGCCGACCCGGCTGTGCGGCTGGTGCGACCACCAGGCGCACTGCCCGGAGTTCGGCGGCACTCCCCCGCCCTACCCGCTGCCGGTGAGGGCGGCCGGGTCCGGGGTGGTGGCGCAGGGCACAATGGGCGCGGACTAGCGAAGGAGTGTCACGTGGCCATCCGCGTCCTATTGGTCGATGACCAGCCGCTGCTGCGTACCGGCTTCCGGATGATCCTGGAGGCCGAGCAGGACCTCGCCGTCGTCGGCGAGGCCGGTGACGGTCTCCAGGCCCTCGACCAGGTACGGGCGTTGCAGCCGGATGTCGTGCTCATGGACATCCGGATGCCGCGGATGGACGGTGTGGAGGCCACCCGGCAGATCACCGGCCCCGGGCGGGACGGTCCGGCCAAGGTGCTGGTACTGACCACGTTCGACCTGGACGAGTACGTGGTGGAGGCGCTGCGCGCGGGGGCGAGCGGCTTCATGCTCAAGGACGCGCCCGCCGACGAACTGGTGCAGGCCATCCGGGTCGTGGCGGCCGGCGAGGCCATGCTCGCGCCGAGCATCACCCGGCGGCTGCTGGACAAGTACGCCACGCATCTGCCCTCCGGCGAGGACCCGGTGCCGGACGCCCTGCACACCCTGACGGACCGTGAGGTCGAGGTGCTGAAGCTGGTGGCGCGCGGGCTGTCCAACGCGGAGATCGCGGCCGACCTGTTCGTCAGCGAGACGACCGTGAAGACCCATGTGGGCCACGTGCTGACCAAGCTGGGCCTGCGTGACCGGGTGCAGGCGGCGGTGTACGCGTACGAGAGCGGGCTGGTGCGCCCCGGCGCGCAGTAGCGGCGGGGCGGCCGGCCGCCGGTACGGCGAAGGGCGCCCCTCGCGCGTGGTGAGGGGCGCCCTTCGCCGTGACCGCGTCAGCTCTTGCTGAGTTCCCAGAACCGGAACACCGTCGAGGCGTCCAGGCAGTACTCCAGGCCGTAGACGCCGTCGCGGACGACCGCGTACTGCTTGGCCTGCCAGACCGGCAGGACGGGCAGTTCGTCGGCGACGATGTCCTGCAACCTGCCGAACTGCTTGTCGGTCGCGGCCCGGTCGCTCTGCGCGGCGGTGGCGGGCAGCAGCGAACCGGTGATGGTGCGGTTGCCGTAGTGGTTCTCCAGCACGTTGCCCTTGCCGAAGAAGGGGGCCGTGAAGTTGTCGGCGTCGGGGTAGTCCGGCACCCAGCCCTTCACGTACACGCCGTACCTGCCCTGGGCGATCTCCTTCTCGTACCGGTCGAAGGGGACGGACCGCACGTCGGCGTCGAACAGGCCGCTGGCGTTCAGCTGGCCGGCGATGGCCTTCAGTTCCTCGTCGGTGGCCGGGCCGTAACGGGACGGCGTGGACCACAGGGTGAGCTTGACCTTGCCGGTGATGCCGTCGGCGCGCAGTGCGGCGGCGGCCTTGGCACGGGAGGGGCGGGCGCCGTACGTGTCGAAGAAGGCGGTGTTGTGGCCCGCGATGCCCGCCGGGATGATCGAGTACAGCGGGGTGGCGGTGCCCTGGTACACGTTCGCGATCAGGGCGTCGCGGTCGATGAGGTAGGCCATGGCCCTGCGGACGCCGAGCTTGCCGGCCACCGGGTCCTTCATGTTGAAGACCAGGTGCTGGACCTCGGCGCTGGTGCCCTCGATGACGTCGACGCCCTTGTCGTCCTTCTGCTGGTCGAGGCCGGCGATGTCGGAGGCGGAAAGACCGCGGTAGGCGATGTCGACGCCGCCGTCGAGGAGGGACTGCTTCAGTGCGGTGCGGTCGCCGTGGAAGAACTTCAGGGTGACGCCGGAGTTCTTGACCCGGACGGTTCCCTTGTAGTTGCCGTTGACCGAGAAGACCGCCTGCTCCTTGTCGAAGGAGTCCAGCTTGTAGGGGCCGGAGCCGACGGCCTTGTGGTCGGTGCGCAGGCCGTTCGCGTCGTACTGGCGGTGGTCCACGATGGAGCCGGCGCCGGAGGCGACCTTGCTGGGGAAGGTGGCGTCGGGCACCTTCAGGTGGAAGACGACCGTCTTCGCGTCCGGTGTCCCGATCGTGCCGAGCATCGGGAACATGATCGCGGGACCGGCTGGGTCGTTGATCTTCAGGATGCGCTCGAAGGAGAACTTCACGTCGGCGGAGGTGAGGGGGTCACCGTTGCTGAACTTCAGGCCGTCCTTCAGTTGGCACCGGTAGACCATGGCCCGGGTGTCGGTGAAGCCGCACTGCTTCGCCAGGTCGGGCTCGGGTTCGGTCGCGCCCTTGGGAAAGCTGAGCAGCGACTGGAAGACGTTGTTGAACAACAGCCACGAGCCGGGGTCGTAGCCGGACGCCGGGTCCGTGGCGAGGACGTCGTCGGACATCCCCATCACCACGGCGGCGCCGGTTCCCCCGGAATCGCCGGTCTCCGAGCCGCAGCCGGTCAACAGGCCGGAGGCCAGCCCCGCCACGAGGGGCAGGACCGGCCACGGGTTGCGCTTCTTCACTTGAAAGATGCCTTGTCGTCGGTTCGTCACCCCGGGGCCGCCGTCCTGGCCCCGGGACCCGGGGCAGCCGTCCCTGGCCCCCGGGTGAGGAAGCCGTCAGCCGCTCACACCACGGCCGAGCTCCCACAACTGGAGCGTAGACGACGAGTTGAGGGCGTAGGAGACCCCGGTGACGTTGTCCCGGGCGGCGACGTACTGCTTGCCCTGCCACAGCGGCAGGACCGGCACGTCGTCGGCGACGATGTCCTGGATCTCGGTCAGGCTCTTGGCGGCGCCGAGCCGGTCGGCCTCACGGCGCGACTGCGGGATCAGCGAGCGCTGGATGGTGCTGTTGGCGTACGGCGAGCCGAGGAAGTTGTCCTTGTCGAGGAAGGGGGCGAGGAAGTTGTCGGCGTCGGGGAAGTCGGGGAACCAGCCCATGCCGTAGACGTCGTACGCGCCCTTCTGCTCGGCGGGCCGGAACGTCGCCCAGGGGTGGCCCTGGATGGAGACGTCGAACAGGCCGCTGTCGTTGAGCTGCTGCTGGAGGACCTGGAACTCCTGCTTGGTGGCCGAGCCGTAGTGGTCGGTCGTGTAGTGCAGGGTCAGCTTCACCGGCGTGGTGACACCGGCCTTGGCGAGCAGGTTCTTGGCCTTGTCGACGCTGGGATTGCCGTACTTGTTGAAGAACGAGTTGGAGTGGCCGGTGACGGTGGCGGGGACCAGCGAGTACAGCGGCTCGGCCTGGGTGCCGTAGACCTTGGAGACCAGCTCGCCGCGGTCGATGACCTGCGCCATCGCCTGGCGTACGGCCTTGGACTTCACGCTGGTGGCGTCGGTGTTGAACGCCAGGTAGCGGATCTCCAGGCCGGGCATGTCGACCAGGTCGGCCTTGTCGTCGCTGCCGGCGTCCAGTTTCTGGATCTGCGCGGGCGACATGGTGCGCGTCATGACGTCGATGTCACCCTTGTCGAGCGCGATCCCCATGGCGTCGGCGTCGCTGAAGGAGCGCAGCTCGACCGCGTCGTTGTGCACCGTCACGTTGCCCTTGTAGGAGGGGTTCTTCGTGAAGGTGATGCTGGTGATCGCATTGTTCTTGACGTCGGCCTGGAGGGTGTACGGGCCGGAGCCGTCGACGTCGAAACCGTCGCGCAGCTTGTCCTTGTCGTAGTCCTTCGGGTTGATGATGCCCGCGACCGGAGTGGACAGCTTGTACGGGAAGGTGGCGTCGGCCGTCTTCAGATGGAAGACGACCTCGCGGTCGCCCTGCGTCTCGATGGTGTCGACGGTGTTCAGCAGGGCGGAGACACCGCTGTCGGCCTTGATGCGCAGCGCACGCTCGATGGAGTACTTGACGTCGCCGGCGGTCACCTTGTCGCCGTTCGCGAACTTCAGGTCCTTGCGGAGCTTGCAGACGTAGCGCTCGCTGCCGCTGTCGGTGAAGGAGCAGCTCTCGGCGGCCTCGGGCACGGGGTCGCCCTCGCCCTTGGGCTGGGACATCAGGGTCTGCACGGTCTGGCGCAGGATGTTCCAGGTGCCGACGTCGTAGGCGTAGGCCGGGTCGAGGGGCGCCGGAGCCGCCTTGGTGGCCGTGAACTGGTCCGTGGTACCGACGACGATGGCGTCACCGCTCTTGCTCCCGCTGTCGGTTCCGCCGCACGCGGCGAGAACCGGGGTGAGCAGGCCGGCCACCGCCGGCAGCACCAAAGTCTTGCGGTTCATGCGGGAGTTTCTCCAGAGCTGTTCGGGTCCGTGTATCCGGCATGCATGGGTGGTGCGACGGATCACGGGGGTTCGCGGTGATGTTCTCGCGACGAGATTAGTCCGCGCTCGCAGCACGCTTCACGGCCGCGTGAGTTGACCCCTCATCACGCAGTGGAACCGGTCGCGGACACACCGAAAACCCGACAGCGGCAGGATTAGTGCAGCATCCCATCAATCGGGACACAAAGACCCGTCCGCACCACCCGATCCAGGGCGTTCAGCACAGTCCGCCGACACTGTCGAGCCCCATGGGCGTGGGAAACGTCACACTCGTAACTGTGTGACCGGTCAGCACAATTCGGCCGGACGGCACACCCGTATTTCCCCTGGGGTGTACTTCCCCGAAATATGTCCAGCACGCCCAATGGACGTCGCACGCTGGGTGAACGGCTAGCGCATTTCCGTCATCAGACCGTGCAGAAATGCCAGGTCGACCTCTTCCAGAGAGGAGACGACGGTCCGTCCGGCGGCGGGGCCGATGGGCGCCACGGAGGGTACGGCGATCACCCGGCAGCCCGCGGCCTCCGCGGCGGCGACCCCGGTCGCGGTGTCCTCGACCACGGCGCATCCGGCCGGATGCGCGCCGAGCCCCGCGGCGGCGAGCAGGTACGGATCCGGGAAGGGCTTGGTGCGGGAGACCTCGTCGCCCGCGACGGAGAGGGCGAAGTGGTGCGGGCCCAGCACGGACAGCACCCGGTCGATGATGCGCCGGTGGGAGGCGGAGACCAGGGCCGTGGGCACGTCGTGCCGGTGCAGTTCGCCGAGCAGACGGGCGGCGCCCGGCATCAGCGGCAGGGCCCGGTCGATGCGCTCCTCGAACCCGTCGTTGAGCAGCACCGAGAGTTCGGCGAGGGTGATGTCGGCGCCGGTGGCCTCGATGAGGAAACCGGCGCTGCGGGTCATGGGGCCGCCGACCACGACGTGCCGCCAGGAGTCGTCCAGGGTGTGGCCGAGGCGGGCGAAGACCTCCACCTCGACGTCCCACCAGAAGCCCTCGGTGTCCACCAGGGTGCCGTCCATGTCGAGAAGCACCGCCTGGAGGGCGGAGCCCTCGGGCGGCGCGGTCCTGCCCGCTGCGGTGCCGGTGGTAGCGGGGGGAAGGGTTCCGGGCGCGGGGACCGTGCTGGTCATCCGGGCGCACCTCCTTGAGGGACGGTCAGGCCGGTTCCCGTGCGGGGAACCGGCCTGCGGTGGACCGACCAGTGTACGACTCCGCGGAGCGAAACGCCTCGTTCGCCACTCGCGGCCCCGGGGACACCCCGCCGGACCCCCCTGAACGGCCCTGGGGCGCCGGGTGTGCCCGCGGCGGGGTCACCTGGCGTTGAAGTACTTCGCCTCCGGGTGGTGGATGACGATGGCGTCGGTGGACTGCTCGGGGTGGAGCTGGAACTCCTCCGACAGGTGCACGCCGATCCGCTCCGGCTGGAGGAGGTCGGCGATCTTGGCCCGGTCCTCCAGGTTGGGGCAGGCGCCGTAGCCGAGGGAGAATCGGGCGCCGCGGTACCCGAGGGCGAACATGTCCTCGATGGCGGCCGGGTCCTCGCCGGCGAAGCCGAGTTCGGAACGGACGCGGGCGTGCCAGTACTCGGCGAGGGCTTCGGCCAACTGCACGGACAGGCCGTGCAGTTCGAGGTAGTCGCGGTAGGCGTTGGCCTCGAAGAGCCGGGCCGTCTCCTCGCCGATGCGCGAGCCGACGGTGACGACCTGGAGGCCGACCACGTCCGTCTCCCCCGACTCCTCCGGGCGGAAGAAGTCGGCCAGGCACAGCCGGCGTCCGCGGCGCTGGCGCGGGAAGGTGAACCGGGTGCGTTCGTTGCCCTGCTCGTCCAGGATGATCAGGTCGTCGTCCTTGGAGACGCACGGGAAGTAGCCGTAGACCACGGCCGCCTCCAGCAGGTTCTCCGTCTGGAGCCGGTCGAGCAGGCCGCGGAGGCGCGGGCGGCCCTCGGTCTCCACCAGTTCCTCGTACGACGGCCCCTCACCGGTGCGGGCCTGCTTCAGGCCCCACTGGCCCTTGAACAGGGCGCCCTCGTCCAGCCAGCTCGCGTACTCCCTGAGCTGGATGCCCTTGACGACCCGGGTGTCCCAGAACGGCGGGACCGGCACGGGGTTGTCGGTGGCGACGTCGGAGCGGACGTGGCCCTCCTCCGGGCGCTCCTCGGCCTCCTCGACGACGGCCGCGGCCCGCACCCGGCGCTGCTTCAGCTCGGGCAGCTTCGCGCCGGGCACGCCCCGCTTGACGCCGATCAGCGCGTCCATCAGGCGCAGGCCCTCGAACGCGTCACGGGCGTAGCGGACCTCGCCCTCGTAGACCTCGTGCAGGTCCTGCTCGACGTAGGCCCTGGTCAGGGCTGCGCCGCCGAGGATGACCGGGAAGCGGGCGGCGAGACCGCGCTGGTTCAGCTCCTCCAGGTTCTCCTTCATGATCACCGTGGACTTGACCAGGAGCCCCGACATGCCGATGACGTCCGCCCGGTGCTCCTCGGCCGCCTCCAGGATCGCGGAGACGGGCTGCTTGATGCCCAGGTTGATCACGTTGTAGCCGTTGTTGGACAGGATGATGTCGACGAGGTTCTTGCCGATGTCGTGCACGTCGCCGCGCACGGTCGCGAGGACGATGGTGCCCTTGCCGGCCTCCTCGCCCTCGACCTTCTCCATGTGCGGTTCGAGGTGGGCGACGGCCGCCTTCATGACCTCGGCGGACTGGAGGACGAACGGCAGCTGCATCTGGCCGGAACCGAACAGCTCGCCGACGACCTTCATGCCGTCCAGCAGCGTGTCGTTGACGATGTCGAGCGCCGGCCGGTCCCGCAGGGCCTCGTCGAGGTCCGCCTCCAGGCCGTTGCGCTCACCGTCGATGATGCGGCGCTTGAGGCGCTCCTCCAGCGGCAGCGCGGCCAGTTCCTCGGCGCGGCCAGCCTTCAGCGACTTCGCGGTGGCGCCCTCGAAGAGCTGCATGAGCTTCTGGAGGGGGTCGTAGCCCTCGGCGCGGCGGTCGTGGATGAGGTCCAGGGCCGTACGGACCTCTTCCTCGCTGAACCGGGCGATCGGCAGGATCTTGCTGGCGTGCACGATCGCCGAGTCCAGGCCCGCCTTGACGCACTCGTCCAGGAAGACGGAGTTCAGCAGGATGCGGGCGGCCGGGTTGAGGCCGAAGGAGATGTTCGACAGGCCCAGCGTGGTCTGCACCGCCGGGTGGCGCCTCTTCAGCTCGCGGATCGCCTCGATGGTGGCGACGCCGTCCTTGCGGGACTCCTCCTGACCGGTGCAGATGGTGAAGGTCAGGGTGTCGATGAGGATGTCCCCCTCGTGGATGCCCCAGTTCCCGGTGAGGTCCGCGATCAGCCGTTCGGCGATCTCGACCTTCTTCTCGGGGGTGCGGGCCTGGCCCTCCTCGTCGATGGTGAGCGCGATCAGGGCGGCGCCGTGCTCCCGCGCCAGCCGCGTGACCTTCACGAACCTCGAGTCGGGGCCGTCACCGTCCTCGTAGTTCACGGAGTTGATCACCGCGCGCCCGCCGAGCTTCTCCAGGCCCGCCCTGATGACCTCCACCTCGGTGGAGTCCAGGACGATCGGCAGCGTGGAGGCGGTGGCGAAGCGGCCGGCCAGTTCCTCCATGTCGGCGACGCCGTCACGGCCGACGTAGTCCACGCACAGGTCGAGCATGTGCGCGCCCTCGCGGATCTGCTCGCGGGCGATCTCCACACAGTCGTCCCAGCGGGCCTCCAGCATGGCGTCGCGGAACTTCCTGGACCCGTTGGCGTTGGTGCGCTCGCCGATGGCCAGGTAGGCGGTGTCCTGGCGGAACGGCACCGACTGGTAGAGGGAGGCGGCACCCGGCTCGGGGCGGGGGTCGCGCTCGGCCGGGGCGAGGTCCCGGACGCGCTCCACGACCTGGCGCAGGTGCTCGGGGGTGGTGCCGCAGCAGCCGCCGACCAGGGACAGGCCGTAGTCCTGTACGAAGTTCTCCTGGGCGTCGGCCAGGCCCTCGGGGCCGAGCGGGAAGTGGGCGCCGTCCTTGGTGAGGATGGGCAGCCCGGCGTTGGGCATGCACAGCAGCGGGATGCGGGAGTGCCGGGTGAGATAGCGCAGGTGCTCGCTCATCTCGGCCGGACCGGTCGAGCAGTTCAGCCCGATCATGTCGATGCCCAGCGGCTCCAGCGCGGTGAGCGCGGCGCCGATCTCGGAGCCCAGCAGCATCGTGCCGGTCGTCTCGAAGGCCATCGAGACGAGCAGCGGGACCTCGACGCCGAGCCGCTCCATGGCGTTGCGCGCGCCGAGGACGGAGGCCTTGGTCTGGAGGAGGTCCTGGGTGGTCTCGACGATCAGGGCGTCGGCGCCGCCCGCGAGCAGGCCCTCGGCGTTCGCCTGGAAGCCGTCCCGGATGGTGGTGAAGGCGATGTGGCCGAGGGTGGGCAGCTTGGTGCCGGGGCCGATGGACCCGAGGACCCACCGCCGGCGGCCGTCCCCGGCGGTGTACGTGTCGGCGACCTCGCGGGCGATGCGGGCACCGGCCTCGGACAGCTCGTACACGCGGTCGGGGATGTCGTACTCCGCCATGGCCGCGTGGTTGGCCCCGAAGGTGTTGGTCTCCACGCAGTCGACGCCCACGGAGAAGTACGCCTCGTGGACGGAGCGGACGATGTCGGGGCGGGTGATGTTGAGGATCTCGTTGCAGCCCTCGAGGTTCTCGAAGTCCTCGAGGGTGGGGTCCTGGGCCTGGAGCATGGTGCCCATGGCTCCGTCGGCGACCACCACACGGGTGGCGAGTGCCTCGCGGAGCTCGGACACCCGGGTCCGGCTGTCGGCGGAAGGGGACGTGGGCAACGAGGCCATGAAGGGGCTCCCTGGGCTGCGACGGCTGTCGGCTATGCGGTTTCCCCGGCAGGCAGGGTTGCCGCACGGCGCCACAGTAGCCGGGAGTGGGCTTGGATGGGCACCTGCGTCCACGGAACGGACGCCTCCGGCCCCGGCCGGAGGCTGTGTAACAGGTGTCGTCCGACCATTGGCGGGAGATCGGCAAGGACCGGTAGTGTTCGGCATTGCCGAACGGCGGATCGGGCAGGGTGCCTACGGCAGTCGAAGGGGACGGAGGCAGGACGGCGATGGCACGGAACATCCAGTCGCTCGAACGGGCGGCCGCGATGCTGCGGCTGCTCGCGGGCGGCGAGCGGCGGCTCGGCCTCTCGGACATCGCCTCGTCGCTGGGCCTCGCCAAGGGCACCGCCCACGGCATCCTGCGCACCCTCCAGCACGAGGGCTTCGTGGAGCAGGACGACGCCTCGGGGCGCTACCAGCTGGGCGCGGAGCTGCTGCGCCTCGGCACCACCTACCTGGACGTGCACGAACTGCGGGCCCGGGCCCTGGTGTGGGCCGACGACCTGGCCCGCTCCAGCGGCGAGAGCGTGTACCTGGGCGTCCTGCACCAGCAGGGCGTCCTGATCGTGCACCACGTCTTCCGGCCCGACGACAGCCGGCAGGTGCTGGAGATCGGCGCCATGCAGCCGCTGCACTCCACGGCACTGGGCAAGGTGCTGTCGGCGTACGACCCGGTGGCGCACAGCGAGGTGCTGGAGGCCGACCGGAAGGCGTTCACGGACCGCACGGTGTGCGACCCGGGCGACTTCGAGCACCTCCTGGACGTCACGCGCGCGCGTGGGTACGCGGCCGACGTGGAGGAGACCTGGGAGGGCGTGGCCTCGCTCGCCGCCCCCATCCACGACCGGCGCCGCATGCCCGTGGGCGCGGTCGGCATCACCGGGGCCGTGGAACGGCTGTGCCGGGAGGGCGAGCTGCGCGCGGAGCTGATCGCGGCGGTGCGGGACTGCGCCCGCGCGGTCTCCCGCGATCTGGGCGCCGGACGGTTCTGAGCAGGGGCTGAGCACGGAGCGACCGGGACGTCGGGCGGCGTTCCGGCTGCCGACCTACCCTGAAACGGACAAACAGGATCAGAATGTATGTCCGCACTCGTTCCACACTCGACGGCTGATAAGCCCCAGCGATCAATAACGATCCTGTTTTCGATAACAGAACTCTTGACGCACGCGTAACGCCGAAGCGAGACTCCCGTCCATCGGTCGGCATTGTCGAACACCTACCGGCAATACGCGCTAGAGTGTGACAACGCCAGAGGCCGGCCAGCTCTCACCCCCTGAGGGCGCCAGACCCCCGGCGGGAACCGGGGTCCGGCTACCCCTGGACGAAGGACAAAGGAGTCGCGGGTGTCCAGCTCCGACATCTTCATCGGCGAGACCATCGGTACCGCCATACTCATCCTGCTCGGCGGCGGCGTCTGCGCCGCTGTCACGCTGAAGGCCTCCAAGGCCCGTAACGCCGGTTGGCTCGCCATCGCCTTCGGGTGGGGCTTCGCCGTCATGACGGCCGTGTACATCTCCGGACCGCTGTCCGGCGCCCACCTCAACCCGGCCGTCACCGTCGCCCTGGCCATCAAGGACAGCGACTGGAGCAACGTCCCGACCTACTTCGCCGGCCAGCTGCTCGGCGCCGTGATCGGCGCGGCCCTGGTGTGGGTCGCCTACTACGGACAGTTCCAGGCGCACCTGACCGACAAGGAGATCGTCGGCGGTCCGGGCGCGCAGGCCACCTCCGCCAAGGCCGTGGAGGCCCAGGAGCAGGGCGCCGGCCCGGTCCTCGGCGTCTTCTCCACCGGTCCGGAGATCCGCAACGTGGTGCAGAACCTCGCCACGGAGATCATCGGCACCCTCGTGCTGATCCTCGCGGTCCTCACCCAGGGCCTGAACGACAAGGGCAACGGCCTCGGCGTCCTCGGCGGACTGATCACCGCGCTCGTGGTCGTGTCGATCGGTCTCTCCCTGGGCGGCCCGACGGGCTACGCCATCAACCCGGCCCGTGACCTTGGCCCGCGCATCGTGCACGCCCTCCTGCCGCTGCCCAACAAGGGCGGTTCCGACTGGAGCTACGCCTGGATCCCGGTGGTCGGTCCGCTGATCGGCGCCGCGATCGCCGCAGGCATCTACAACGTCGCGTTCGCCTAGGAAGCCCCCGAGCCTTCGCGTACGCGCCGTACGTACAGCCCCACCACCACGGACCCTTCAGGAGCACACAGTGACCGACGCCCACACCGCAGGCCCGTTCATCGCCGCCATCGACCAGGGCACGACCTCCTCGCGCTGCATCGTCTTCGACCGGGACGGCCGCATCGTCTCCGTCGACCAGAAGGAGCACGAGCAGATCTTCCCCAAGCCGGGCTGGGTCGAGCACAACGCCAACGAGATCTGGACCAACGTCCAGGAGGTCGTCGCCGGAGCCATCGAGAAGGCCGGCATCACCCGCGACGACATCAAGGCCATCGGCATCACCAACCAGCGCGAGACCACCGTGCTGTGGGACAAGAACACCGGTGAGCCCGTCCACAACGCCATCGTCTGGCAGGACACCCGCACCGACGCCCTCTGCCGGGAGCTGGGCCGCAACGTCGGCCAGGACCGCTTCCGCCGCGAGACCGGGCTGCCGCTCGCGTCCTACTTCGCCGGACCCAAGGCCCGCTGGCTGCTCGACCACGTCGACGGCCTGAAGGAGCGCGCCGAGGCGGGCGACATCCTCTTCGGCACCATGGACAGCTGGGTCATCTGGAACCTGACCGGCGGTGTCGACGGCGGCAGGCACGTCACCGACGTCACCAACGCCTCCCGCACCATGCTGATGAACCTGCACACGATGCAGTGGGACGAGAAGATCGCCGAGTCCATCGGCGTGCCCCTCCAGATCCTGCCCGAGATCCGCTCCTCCGCCGAGGTCTACGGCGAGGTCACCGGCGGCCGGCTCGGCGATCTGCTCGGCGGCATCCCGGTCGCCTCCGCGCTCGGCGACCAGCAGGCGGCCCTGTTCGGCCAGACCTGTTTCTCCGAGGGCGAGACGAAGTCGACCTACGGCACCGGCACCTTCATGGTGATGAACACCGGCTCCAAGATCATCAACTCCTACGCCGGCCTGCTGACCACCGTCGGCTACAAGATCGGCGAGCAGCCGACGGTGTACGCCCTGGAGGGCTCCATCGCCGTCACCGGCTCGCTGGTGCAGTGGATGCGCGACCAGATGGGCCTGATCTCCACCGCCGCCGAGATCGAGACGCTCGCGCTCTCGGTCGAGGACAACGGCGGCGCCTACTTCGTGCCGGCCTTCTCCGGCCTGTTCGCCCCGCACTGGCGCTCCGACGCCCGCGGTGTGATCGCCGGCCTGACCCGGTACGTGACCAAGGCGCACCTCGCGCGCGCCGTCCTCGAGGCGACCGCCTGGCAGACGCGGGAGATCGCCGACGCCATGGTCAAGGACTCCGGCGACGAGCTGGTGACCCTGAAGGTCGACGGCGGCATGACCGCCAACAACCTGCTGATGCAGAACCTCGCCGACGTCCTGGACGCCCCCGTGGTGCGCCCGATGGTCGCCGAGACGACCTGCCTCGGCGCCGCCTACGCCGCCGGCCTCGCCGTCGGCTTCTGGTCCAGCACCGACGAACTGCGCGCCAACTGGCGCCGGGCCGCCGAATGGACCCCCCGCATGGACGCGGAGACCCGCGACCGTGAGTACAAGAACTGGCTCAAGGCCGTAGAGCGGACCATGGGCTGGCTCGAAGACGAGGACTGAGCGGTTCCCCCGGCTCAGTCAGCTCTGACGAGGAGTAAGTACCCGACATGACCAGTCAGTCCACCCTGAAGTCCGTGCCTGCCCTGGGGACGCACCCGGCCTCCGGCTCCAACCCGAGCCGCGCCGAGACCAGGGAGCAGCTCGCCAAGGCGTCGTACGACCTTCTCGTGATCGGCGGCGGCATCCTGGGCATCTCCACCGCCTGGCACGCCGCGCAGTCCGGTCTCAGGGTGGCGCTGGTCGACGCCGGCGACTTCGCCGGCGCCACCTCCTCCGCCTCCTCCAAGCTGCTCCACGGCGGTCTGCGCTACCTCCAGACCGGCGCGGTGAAGCTGGTGGCGGAGAACCACTTCGAGCGCCGTGCGGTCTCCCGCCAGGTGGCCCCCCACCTGGCGAACCCGCTCACCTTCTACCTCCCCGTGTACAAGGGCGGGCCGCACGGCGCGGCGAAGCTCGGCGCGGGCGTCTTCGCCTACTCCGCGCTCTCCGCGTTCGGCGACGGCGTCGGCCACCTGCTCTCGCCCGCCAGGGCGGCGCAGGACGTGCCCGAGCTGCGCACCGAGAACCTCAAGGCCGTGGCCGTGTACGGCGACGACCAGATGAACGACGCCCGCATGGCGCTGATGACGGTCCGCGCGGCCGTCGAGGCCGGCGCGGTCGTCCTGAACCACGCCGAGGTCACCGGGCTGCGCTTCACCCAGGGCCGGGTCACCGGCGCCGAGCTCAAGGACCGGACCTCCGGTGACGAGTTCGGGGTCAACGCCCGCCTGGTGCTGAACGCGACGGGCCCCTGGGTCGACCACCTGCGCAAGCTGGAGGACCCGAACGCGGCTCCGTCCATCCGCCTGTCGAAGGGCGCGCACCTGGTCCTGAAGCGGACCTCCCCGTGGAAGGCCGCGCTCGCGACCCCGATCGACAAGTACCGCATCACCTTCGCCCTCCCCTGGGAGGACATGCTGCTGCTCGGCACCACCGACGAGGAGTACGAGGGCGACCCGGCGGACGTGTCCGTCACCGAGAACGACATAACCCAGATCCTGGACGAGGCCGCGTTCTCCGTCCGGGACCAGCAGCTGCGGCGTGACCTCATCACGTACTCGTTCGCCGGTCTGCGGGTGCTGCCGGGCGGCCCCGGCAACACCGCCAAGGCCAAGCGCGAGACCGTGGTGACCGAGGGCCGGGGCGGCATGCTGTCCGTCGCGGGCGGCAAGTGGACGACGTTCCGCCACATCGGCCGTACGATCATGAAGAAGCTGGAGGCGCTGCCGGGGCACCCCCTCGGTGACGACTTCGAGCCGATCTCCTCGCTGCCGAAGAAGCTGCCGCTGCCCGGTGTCGCCAACCCGCGCGCGGTCGCCCACCGCCTGCTGGTGGACAACCCGGCACCCGGCCCCCGCATGGCCGCCGACACCGCCCGGCACCTGGCCACCCACTACGGCTCCCTGGCCTTCGACATCGCCCGCCTGGCGAACGAGAGCCCGGAGCTGGCCGAGCGCGTCCACCCCGACGCCCCGGAGATCTGGGCGCAGGTCGTCTGGGCCCGCGACCACGAGTGGGCCGAGACGACGGACGACGTGCTGCGCCGCCGGACCACGCTGACCATCCGCGGCCTGGCCACGGACGACGTCCGCACGAAGGTCCAGGACCTGCTCGACCGGAAGTAGGCCCGCGTGCGAAAGGGCGGCCCCACCCCGGTGGGGCCGCCCTTTCGCGTGCTCAGCGGGGGTGTTCGCGGCCGGGGAACGGGGCAGTGATCCGTTCACTCCCCCGTGCGAGGGGGCTGCGGGCGCCCCCGCCGGACGCCGTAAGGTTGGTGAGTCAAGCGAGGGCACGTCGGAAGGAGGCACTGGGTGATCGAGCTGGAGGGGGTTCCCGAGCTGATCGACCCAGTCATGGTGGCCGCGTTCGAGGGCTGGAACGATGCCGGCGACGCCGCCTCCACGGCGGTCGCGCATCTCGAACGCGAATGGAAGGGCGAGGTGTTCGCGGCGCTGGACGCCGAGGACTACTACGACTTCCAGGTGAACCGCCCCACGGTGTTCATGGACGGCGGTGTGCGAAAGATCACGTGGCCGACGACCAGGCTGTCGGTGGTCCGCGTCGGCGGTGACAAGCCGCGGGACCTGGTGCTGGTGCGCGGGATCGAACCGTCGATGCGCTGGCGCTCGTTCTGCAACGAACTGCTCGGGTTCGCGCACGAGCTGGGCGTGGAGCTGGTGGTCATCCTGGGCGCCCTGCTCGGGGACACCCCGCACACGCGGCCGGTGCCGGTCAGCGGGGTCACGTCCGACCCGGACCTGGCCCAGCGGATGGACCTCGAGGAGACCAAGTACGAGGGCCCGACGGGCATCGTCGGCGTCCTCCAGGAGGCGTGCACCCACGCCGGTGTCCCGACGGTCTCGCTGTGGGCGGCCGTACCGCACTACGTCTCCCAGCCGCCCAACCCCAAGGCCACGCTGGCACTCCTCAACCGGCTGGAGGACCTGCTCGACGTGCGGCTCCCGCTCGGTGAGCTGCCCGAGGACGCGCGGGCCTGGCAGGTGGGCGTGGACCAGCTGGCCGCCGAGGACAGCGAGGTCGCCGAGTACGTCCAGTCGCTCGAGGAGGCCCGGGACACCGCGGAGCTGCCGGAGGCGTCGGGCGAGGCCATCGCCCGCGAGTTCGAGCGGTACCTGCGGCGCCGGGACATCGGCCCGCCGGGCGGCCACGCCACCGCGGAGGGCGGGGAGGGCGGCTCGTTCCTGCGGGACAACCCGGGCGGCCGGACCCGCCCGGCGAAGCCGCCGAGGCCGGACGCGGCCGAGGGCGACGACCAGGACAAGGGCGACGCCACCGAGGACTGAGCGGACCCACGGAGAGGGGCGGTACGCGTCACGCGTACCGCCCCTCTCCGTCGCACGGCCACCGCCACGGGGGCCCACGGCCCTGCGGGGCCGGTCGCCCGGACCGGTTACACCCCTCGGCCGCGCGAGCGCGGCACGGCGGGCCGGCCGCAGGGCCCCCTCACGACGACCCGCCTCGTGCGCGACCTCGCGGCCGACACCGGCCCGCACCGCGCCCATGATTGCGACTCTTCACGGCAGCCCGTGCGGACCACTCACGGCAGCCCGTGCGGACCTCTCGCGGCGGATCACCGGGCCCGGCGCGGCCCCGGCACGGCCGGCCGCACGAACCCCGTCATGGCCGCTCACGCGGACCTCGCACGACCGGTCACGCTGGCCGGCACGACCGGTCAGGCGGAACCGGCACGACCCTTCACACGGCTCACGCAGGCCGGTCACGGCCGCTCTCGCTGGCCGGCACGACCACTCCTGCGGACGGCACGGCGGCGTACGACCTGCGCAGACCGGTCACGACTCCTGCGGACCCGACACGGCCGATCACGCGTCACACGCGGATCGGTCACGGCCGCTCCCGCGGGCCCGGCACGACCACTCCTGCGGACGGCACGGCCGGCACACGGACCTGCGCGGACCGGTCACCGATCCCGCCCACCCGGCAGAACCACTCCTCCGGAACCGGCACGACCGGTCACGCGGCTCACGCCAACCGGTCACGGCCGCTCCGGCCGAGCCGGCGCGGACGGGCGCGGACCGGTTCACGGCCGGTCGCGCGGCCCCGGCCGCTCCCGCCGACCCGGCGCGGGCGGCCACGCTGGCCCCGCGCGGGCGGCCACGCTGGCCCCGCGCGGGCGGTCGTGCCGGCGCCTGCCTGCGGTCGCTCGGGCGGGCGGGGGCGGCCGTAGGGCCCGCCCCCGCCCTGGGCCCCTTTTAGAGCGCCACGCCCAGCAGGGCGTCGACGGCTCGGGACGTCAGGCCGGGGGCGCCGGTGTCGGTGCCGCCGTCCCGCTCCTGCCGGGCCGCCCAGCGGTCCACCGCGGCGAGCGCGGCCGGTGCGTCCAGGTCGTCGGCGAGTGCCTCGCGGATCTCCTCCACGAGCGCGTCGGCGGACGGGCCGTCGGGCCGGGAGACGGCCGCGCGCCAGCGGCCGAGACGGGCCACGGCGTCCTGGAGGACCTTGTCGGTCCACTCCCAGTCGGCACGGTAGTGGTGGGCCAGCAGCGAGAGCCGGATCGCCGCCGGGTCGACGCCGTCGCGGCGCAGCCGGGAGACGAAGACCAGGTTCCCCTTGGACTTGGACATCTTCTCGCCGTCCAGGGCGACCATGCCGGCGTGCACGTACGCCTGGGCCATCGGGAACTCGCCGGTGAGCACCTGGGCGTGCGAGGCGCCCATCTCGTGGTGCGGGAAGGCCAGGTCGGAGCCGCCGCCCTGGACGTCGAAGCCCATGCCGAGGTGGTCGAGGGCGATGGCCACGCACTCGATGTGCCAGCCGGGCCGGCCCCGGCCGAGGGTGGCGCCGTCCCAGCTGGGCTCGCCGGGCCGGGCCGCCGACCACAGCATCGGGTCCAGCGGGTTCTTCTTGCCCGGGCGGTCCGGGTCGCCGCCGCGCTCGGCGGACAGCAGCCGCATGGCGGCGGCGTCCAGGTGCGAGACCTTGCCGAAGTGCGGGTCGGACTCGACGGAGAAGTAGACGTCGCCGTCGAGCTCGTAGGCCGCGCCGAGGTCACGCAGCCGCTCCACCAGCGGCACGATGCCGGGTATCGCCTCGACGGCGCCTATGTAGTGCCGCGGCGGGAGCATCCGCAGGGCGGTCATGTCCTCGCGGAAGAGGGCCGTCTCCTTCTCGGCGAGGGCGACCCAGTCGACGCCGTCCCGCTCCGCGCGCTCCAGCAGCGGATCGTCGACGTCGGTGACGTTCTGGACGTAGTGGACCTGCCGCTTGGTGTCGAGCCACACGCGCTGGACGAGGTCGAACGCGTTGTAGGTCGCCGCGTGACCCATGTGGGTCGCGTCGTACGGGGTGATGCCGCAGACATAGATTCGGGCGACAGGACCGGGGTCGAGGGTGACCGGACCGCCGGTCGCGGTGTCGTGGATCCTCAGGTCGCGGCCCTGACCAGGCAGGGCGGGGACCTCGGAAGCGGGCCAGGCATGCATGTACATGAGCCTAACCGGCGTAGAGCCGCACGTACGAACGAGATCAGGCCGGACGGCCGGTTCTGCGCTCTTGCACCTCGGCGCCGAATGTGCTGACGCACACGGGTGCGACTCTCACACGGGCGGCCAGGGGATCGCCGGCCACTCCCCGCTCGGCTCCGGGTGCAGGCCCGAGGCGAGCAGCGCGTCGACACGCGCGCGCGTGGCGTCGGTCTCGGCCTGCGTGACCAGCCCGCTCAGCCGCTCGCCCAGCGGCCCGTCCAGGGCGTCCCGCAGCCCCTTGAGGACACCGACGGCCTCCGCGGTGAGGGGTTCCCCGGCCCAGCCCCACAGCAGCGTGCGCAGCTTGTTCTCGACGTTGAAGGTGACGCCGTGGTCGATGCCGTAGAGCCGGCCGTCGGCGGTGGGCAGCAGATGGCCGCCCTTGCGGTCGGCGTTGTTGATCACCGCGTCGAGGACGGCGAGCCGGCGCAGCCGCTCGTCGTCGGCGTGCACCAGCAGCGCGGTGCGTCCCTCACCGACCTCGGCGAACCCGATCGCCTTCCAGCCCGGCTCCGGTTCCTCGCCGTCGACCAGGGCGAGCAGTTCCGCCTCGGGGCTCACCTCGATCCACAGCTGGCACATGCCCTCGCCGTACGGCCCGTCGCGCAGCACGGTCGGCGGCACGAGCCCCCAGCCGGTGGCCTCGGAGACCTCGTACGCGGCCACCTCACGGCCCGCGAGGTGGCCGTCGGGGAAGTCCCACAGGGGCCGCTCCCCCGCCACCGGCTTGTACACGCAGGAGGCTTCCCGGCCGTCCAGGGCGACCGTGCAGAACAGCGCGGCGTTGGACGCCTCGCGGATGCGCCCGCGCACGGTCAGCTCACCGCGCGCGAGCAGCTCGGCGGGGTCCGGGTCCGCCGTCACGCTCCGCGGCGGTATCCGTTCTGTCGCGGACATACGTGTCCTTCCGGATCGAGCGGGAGGCTGCACAGCGGGCACGGCGGCCGGCCGGCGTTGACGATGTCGAGGGCGCGCTTGGCGAAGGCCCGGGCCTGCGCGCCGGTCAGCCGGACCCGCAGCATCGGGGGCCCGTTCTCCTCGTCCTGGAGCAGCCGCTCCTCGGCCTCGGCGAGGTCCTCCTCGGTGTCGGCGTCCAGCTCGACCAGCGCCTGCGCCTCGACGATCATGCGCTGGTCCTCGCCGTCCCAGGCCAGCGCCATGGTGCCGACGCGGAACTCCTCCTCGACGGGGCTCTCCAGCGGGGCGGTGTCGCTGATCTCCGAGGGCACCACGGCGGGCACGGCGGCGCTGCCGCCACTACGCCGTACGACCTCGTCGAGCAGTTCGTCCATGCGCTCGGCGAGCGCGGCGACCTGGGTCTTCTCCAGGACCACGCTGGTCACCCGGGGGCCTGCGGTGGCCTGGAGGAAGAACGTACGGCGCCCGGGCAGTCCGACCGTGCCGGCGACGAAGCGGTCCGGCTGGTCGTAGAGGAACACCTGACGGGACACGTCCTGTCTCCATTGATTCGAGAGGTGCGGTGCAGGTCATTCGGATTCACGGCTGTTCGCGGATGCGCGGACCGCTTCACCCTACTGCGGCCGACGATCACGGTGCGCCCGCACCACCACCGACCGGTGCGTCGCCCTCGCCGTGTTCCTCGCGCGGGACGAGCGAAGCGAAATCCCCCGTGTCGCCGAGGCGGACGAGGAACGGCCGCAGACGGGTGTAGCGGATCACGGTGACGGAACAAGGCTCCACGGAGATCCGCTGGAACAGGTCGAGATGGAGCCCGAGGGCGTCGGCGACGAGCGACTTGATGATGTCGCCGTGGGAGCACATGAGGTAGACGGCGTCGGCGCCGTGATCGCGCTCCACGCGCGCGTTCCACTCGCGTACGGCCTCGGCTGCGCGGGTCTGCATGGACCGCATCGACTCACCGCCGGGGAAGGCGGCGGCGGACGGGTGGGCCTGGACGACCTCCATCAGCGGCTCGTCCGTCAGCTCGGCGAGCTTGCGGCCGGTCCAGTCCCCGTAGTGGCACTCACCGATCCGTTCGTCGGTGTGGGCGCGCAGCTCCGGGCGGGCCTCCAGCAGCGGCCGCACGGTCTCCTGGCAGCGCTGGAGCGGGCTGACGACCACTTCGCGCAGCGGCAGGCCGGCGAGCCGGCCGGGCAGCGCGGCGGCCTGCGCGGTGCCGCGCTCGTCCAGGGCGACGCCGGGCGTCCAGCCGGCGAGGAGGCCCGAAGTGTTTGCGGTGGAACGTCCGTGCCTTACGAGGATCAGCGTGGGCATGCGGACCAGGGTAGGCGCATCACGTGATGTGCCGATGGTCGGCCGAAGGGAGAATGCGCCGCGTGATCGTGGACTGCGCCGTTTACCGGCAGGGGCACCGTACCGAGGGCCCGGAGGACCTGTCCGACGCGCTCGCCGAGGCGAGGGCGGCGGGCGGCTTCGTGTGGATCGGGCTGCACGAACCGTCCGAGCGGGAGTTCGACCTCGTCACCAGGGAGTTCGGACTGCATCCCCTGGCCGTGGAGGACGCCCTCAAGGCCCATCAGCGGCCCAAGCTGGAGGTGTACGACGACTCGCTGTTCCTGGTGCTGAAACCGGTCGTGTACGAGCCCAGCAACGACACCGTCTCGGCCGGCGAGGTGATGATCTTCATCGGTGACTGCTTCGTGGTGACCGTACGGCACGGCGAGGGCGCCCCGCTGGCCGCCGTGCGGCACCGGCTGGAGGAGGAGCCACAGCTGCTCGACAAGGGCCCCACGTCCGTGCTGTACGCGATCGCGGACGCCACCGTCGACCACTATCTGGAGGTGGCGACGGAGCTACAGACCGACCTGGACGAGCTGGAGGCCGAGGTGTTCCGGCCGGACATCGGGGGGTCGCGCAACATCGCGTCCCGGATCTACACCTTCAAGCGGCAGGTCCTGGAGTTCCGGCGGGCCACCGGGCCGCTGGCGCTGCCGCTGTCCCGGCTGTCCGGCAGCGGCCCGACCGGCGACGGGGTGCCGTTCGTGCACGACAAGGCGCGGCCGTTCTTCCGGGACGTGGGTGACCACCTCACGCGCGTGAACGAGTCCGTGGAGGCCCTGGACCGGCTGGTGTCGGACATCCTGTCGGCTCATCTGGCGCAGATGAGCGTGCGGCAGAACGACGACATGCGGAAGATCTCCGCGTGGGCGGCGATGGCCGCGGTCCCGACGATGATCGCGGGCATCTACGGCATGAACTTCGACCACATGCCGGAGCTGCACTGGGTGTGGTCGTACCCCGTGGTGATCCTGGTGATGGCGGTCCTGGAGATGACGCTGTACCGGCTGTTCAAGCGGCGCGGCTGGCTGTGAGGGCCGGGCGGGAGCGATGCGGCTGGCCGTGAGGCCCGGCGGGAGCGATGCGGCTGGCCGTGAGGCCCGGCGGGAGCGATGCCGGACAGGTGTGCGGAGCGGATCGGCCGGAAGAAGGACCACGGGAGTCGTAACCGCGCGGCGCCGGGCGCGTTGTTCCGGGTGACGGCCGTGGCGGGGAAGACCCCCGAGCCCCCACCACGGCCGCTGAACTCCTCCTACGCGAGCCCGGCGCGCTCCAGGGCCTCGCTGCCGGCCCGCAGGGACGCGAGCCGCTCGTCCAGCGTGAAGCCGGCCGGGGCCAGGCTGAGGGTGGTGACCCCGGCGGCGGCGTAGGCCTTCATCCGGTCGGCGATGCGGTCGACGGAGCCGAGCAGCGTGGTGCTGTCGACGAGGTCCTGCGGGACCGCGGCGGCGGCGCCCTGCTTGTCCCCGGACAGGTACTTCCGCTGGATCTCGGCCGCCTCCTTCTCGTATCCCATGCGCTGGGCGAGCTGGTTGTAGAAGTTCTGCTTCGCGCTGCCCATGCCGCCGACGTACAGCGCGGTGTACGGGCGGAAGGTGTCGGCGAGCCGGGACACGTCCTTGTCGTCACCGAGGGCGATCGGCAGGGTCGGGCACACGTCGAACCCGTCGAGAGTGAGGCCGGCCTTCTCCCGGCCCGCGCGAAGGTACTTGACCGTGGTCTCGTCCAGGTGCTCGGCGGAGGGGAAGATCAGCAGCGCGCCGTCGGCGATCTCGCCGGTCTGCTCCAGGTTCTTCGGGCCGATCGCGGCGATGTACAGCGGGATGTGCTCGCGCTGCGGGTGCACGGTCAGCTTGATCGGCTTGCCCGGTCCGCCGGGCAGCGGCAGCGTCCAGTGCTCGCCCTCGTACGTCAGCCGCTCCCGGGTCATCGCCCGGCGGACGATCTCCACGTACTCGCGGGTGCGGGCCAGCGGCTTGTCGAACTTGACGCCGTACCAGCCCTCGGAGACCTGGGGGCCGGAGACGCCGAGGCCGAGCCGGAACCGGCCGCCGGACAGGGAGTCCAGCGTGGCCGCGGTCATCGCCGTCATCGCGGGCTGGCGGGCCGGGATCTGGAAGATGGCCGAACCGACGTCGATGCGCTCGGTCTGCGCGGCGACCCAGCTGAGCACCGTCGCCGCGTCGGAGCCGTACGCCTCGGCGGCCCAGCACACGGAGTAGCCCAGCCGGTCGGCCTCCTGCGCCACGGCCAGATTGTCGCCGTCCATTCCGGCACCCCAGTAGCCGAGGTTGATCCCGAGCTGCATGCGCGATTCCCCTTACCGATGAGTAACGTCCCTGTGCGCAGACCTTAGCGCGGGGCCGGGCGCCGGGGGCAGGGCGTGGCCGGGGACAGGCGGTGGATCGTGCGGTGCGCGGGGCGGGCGGGGGGCCGGCGGCGGGACGGCCGAAGCATCGCGCGGCGGGGCCACCGGAGTCCGCACGCCGGGCGCGACCAGGCTGTTCGCTCGGGGCCGTGCAGGTTATCCACAGGCAACCCACGGCAGCGGGCGCGGCCAGTAATCTCGCGGACATGGAGCAGAGGCATCTCGGCCGGACCGGCCTTCGCGTGTCCCGGATCGGACTCGGCACCCTCACCTGGGGCCGGGGCACCGACGAGCACGACGCCGCGGACATGCTGAAGGCGTTCTGGGAGGCCGGCGGCACCCTCGTCGACACGGCAGACGTGTACGGCGACGGGGAGGCGGAGTATCTGCTCGGGCAGCTCATGGAGACACTGGTGGCGCGCCGCGACCTGGTCATCTCCACCAAGGCGGGCAGCGTCCCCGATCCCGACCGCCGTATCGACGGCTCCCGGGGCCATCTGCTCGCCGCGCTCGACGCCTCCCTGGCCCGCCTGGGCACGGAGTACGTGGACGTGTGGCACGTCCACGCCTACGACCCCGACACCCCGCTGGAGGAGACCCTCCAGGCCCTCGACCTCGCGGTGAGCAGCGGCCGCGCCCGGTATGCGGGGGTGTCCAACTTCTGCGGCTGGCAGCTGGCCAAGGCGGCCACCTGGCAGCTCGCGGCGCCGGGCACGCGCACCCGGCTGGCCAGCACGCAGATGGAGTACTCGCTGCTCCAGCGGGGCGTGGAGCGCGAGGTGCTGCCCGCCGCGCTCGACCTCGGCGTCGGCCTGCTGCCGTCCTCCCCGCTGGGCCGGGGCGTGCTGACCGGCAAGTACCGGCACAGCACCCCCCAGGACTCGCGCGGTGCCTCCGAGCAGCTGGCGCCGTTCGTCGAGCCGTACCTGGACGACACGGCGACCCGCATCGTGGACGCGGTGACGACGGCCGCGGACGGGCTCGCCGTCACCCCGCTCCAGGTGGCCCTCGCCTGGATCCGCGACCGGCCCGGGGTGACCGCGCCGATCGTCGGCGCGCGCAACGGGCAGCAGCTCGCGGCGGCGTTGTCAGTGGAGGCCCTTAGTCTTCCTGACGAGATCTGCCGGGCGCTGGACGATGTGTCGGCGCCCGTGCACCGCTATCCCGATCACGACTGGAGCACGCTGTGAGCACCGAGCCGGAGACCACGGAGAAAGCCGGGCCGGGGACACCGGACACGGGGGCCGCCCCGGCCGGGAGCACGGGCGACCCCGACGGCCGGGCCACCACGGCAGACCGGGACGGCACCGGGCACACCGAAGACACCGGGGGCGCGGAGGGTCAGGGGGGCGGGAGCGGCGTGAAGAGTGCCGGGGGTGCGGAGGCTCAGGAGGGCACGGGCGGCATGCAGGGTGCCGGCGGTCCGGAGGGCCAGAGGGGCGCGGGCAGCGTGAAGAGTGCCGGGGGTCCGAAGGCTCAGGAGGGCACGGGCGGCATGCAGGGTGCCGGGGGTCCGGAGGGTGCCGGGGGTCCGGAGGGTGCCGGGAGCGCCGAGGGTCAGGGGGGCGCGGAGGGCGCCGGGCGCGCCGAGGACGCCGGTTCCGGCAGTGGTGCGGAGGCCGGGGGTTCTGGTTCCGCCGCTGGTTCCGAGGAGCGTACGGGGGCCGCGGCGGGGGACGACTCCCCGGGCTCCCCGGGCTCCCCGGGCTCCCCGGGCTCCCCGGGCTCCTCGGGTGGTGAGGAAGCCTCTGCCGAGCCCGGCGCCGAGGCCGGTGCGGAAGCGCCTGTGCCGGCCGGCGCCGACGGCGGCGGAGAGGCTGCGGCGGGGGCCGGTTCACCGGGCGGCGTGGATGCCGAGGGCGGCGTCGCGGGCGGTGTGTCCGAGGCGGAGGCCGAGTTGGCCGCGCAGCGGATCGAGCGGGAGCGGATCGAGCGGCGCAAGGCCGAGAGGGGGGGTCCGGTCGCCGCCGGGACCAAGCTCAGCGGCAAGGCGGCCGACCTGCTCGCGGCGGTGCGGGCCGTGGAGAGCGGTGAGAAGCCGGTGACCGCGGTGTTCGCCGAGCCCGCGCCGGCACCGCGCCGCCCCGCACCGGAGCCCGTGCGCAGGCCCCAGCCCGTCCCGGCCGTGGCCGCGCCCGGCGCTCCCGCTCCGGAGGCCGTGGAGGCCGTGCGCCGGGTACTGACCGAGGGCGGCGCGCCCGACGGCCTCGCCCCGCAGGTGGCCGCGGCCCTCGGGGAGGGCGCCGCCACCACGCTCCGGGAGGACCCCTGGCAGCTGCTCCGGGTCGGCGGCGTCCGGCCGGAGCAGGCCGACGGGTTCGCGCGGGCACTGCTCGGCGCCGACTGCGGCCCCGACGACGAACGGCGCGGCCGCGCGCTGACCGTCTGGCTGCTGGAACAGGCGGCCCTGGCCGGGCACACCGCCCTGGAACTGCCCACGCTCACCGCGGCACTGGTCCGGCAGGCGGTGCCGGACGCGGACGCGGCGGTGCAGAGCGCGCTCGCCGAGGGCGAGGCCCTGGTGTTCCAGGACGCCCTGGAGGAGACCGGCGCCCCCGAACCCCGGGACAGCGACGAGGAGCAGGAGCGGCCGGTCCGGGTCCTGGCCGGGCTGGAGCGCTACGCCATGGCCGAGGAGAGCCTCGCCGACGGCCTGGCCCGGCTGGTCAACTCCCTGTCGCCGGAGCCCGGTCAGGCCTGGGTGACGGCCGCCTCCGGGGTGTCCGGCGGTGCGGCCGAGCTGGCCCGCGCGGTCGCCGGGCACGGCCTGGTGCTGCACACCGGCGGGGAGGCGGCCCGCGCGGAACCGGCCGCGCTGCTCGGTGCCGCCCGCGCCGCGGGCCTGCGGGCCTTCGCCGTCTGCCACACGCCCGACGGCCGCCGGCGCCTGGCCGCGCTGCTGGGCGGCGACCCGGCGGAGCAGGGAGTGGGCACCGTCGCCGGACTGCTGTCCGGCGCCGAGGGGCCGGCCCGGGACGCGGAGGGTGCCCTCGAACTCGATCTGCTGATCGTGCTGGACGCACCCCAGCTCGACGTGGAGGCCGCCGCGATGCTGGTGGAGTCGCTGCCCGACGGGGCCCGGCTGGTGCTCAGCGGTGACCCGGCGGTGCTGTGGTCGGCCGGTCCGGGCCGGGTCTTCGCGGACCTGCTCGCGGCCCGCGTCTGCCCGCAGACCGTGTCGCGCGTGCCGGACCCGGGTCCGCTCGGGGAGCTGGTCTCCGGCATCGGCGTCGGCGAGCTGAACCAGGTCGCCGCCCCGGGCAAGGAGGTCGTGATCGTGCCGGTGCGGGACGCCGGCGAGGCCGTGCACCGGACCGTGCAGCTGGTCGCGGACTCGGTGCCGCGGGCGATCGGCGTGCCGGCCGACCAGACCGTGGTGATCACCCCGGGCCACGGAGGAGCCGCGGGCACCCGTGCCCTCAACTCCGCGCTGAAGGAACGGCTCAATCCCGGCCCCGGCCGGTTCGGCGGCTTCGACCCCGGTGACCGGGTGGCCTACTCCCCCGCGCCGGGCCGCACGGTGCCGGGCGTGGTGGTGAAGGCCGACGCCGACGGCCTGCACCTGTCGTGCGCGGGCGCCCCCGTCGTCGTACCCCGGGAGCGGGTGGAGAACGGTGTGCGGCACGGCTGGGCGCTGACCGCGCACCAGGCGGTGGGCGCGCGCTGGCCGGCGGCGGTCGTGGTGCTGCCCGGCGACGCGGCGCAGGTTCTCAGCAGACCGTGGGTGTACACGGCGTTCGGGCGTGCGGACCGGCATCTGTCCGTGGTGCACGGAGTGGACCAGGCGCTGCCGAAGGCGGTCGCGGAGATCTCCGCCAAACCGCGCACGACCCGTCTGCGGGCCCTGCTGCGGACGCAGACCCCGACGCCCTGACCCCTCGCCCGCCCGGGTCCGCGGCGCGGCCGGTCAGCGCGCGGCGGCGGGAACCGGCGGCGCCGTAGGGGGCCCGGCCCTCCACGGCGCCGCCACGCCGCTCACTTCTCGGCGTCGAGCGGCTCCAGCTCGTCCCCGTCGCCGTCGTGGTCCTCGGCGTCCTCGTGGTCCTCCTCGACGAAGTCGATGTCGTCGTCCTCGATGTCGGGGGCCTCGTCGTCGAACACCGCGCTCACGTCGAAGCGGCACACCACCTGCTGCGGGTCGAAGTGCTCGAACGGCGCCTCCAGCCACTCCCCGGCCTCGGGTGGTTCCTCCGCGGCGGTGACCCACAGCGTGGAGTCGCCCTCCTCCAGGCCGAACTCCTTGTGCCGGGAGGCGATCTCGTCCGGTTCGAACTCACCGAAGAGGATGCCCAGCGCTCCGGGGACGGAGCGGGCGGCCTCGTCGTCGTCCACGCCGTCGTCGTACTCCGCCGCCTCGATCCGCTGGGCCTGGGCGAGCAGCCGCTGCGGTTCCGCCACGGTGTAGTCGCGGCGGATCAGCACACTGATCGCGTTCGGTTCGTCGGGTCCGGCGTACGGCGGCAGGGCGTCCTCCGCGCCGGGGATCTCGAAGGGCGTGACCTCGTCGTGGCGGTCGTAGAGCAGCTCGTCGTACACCTCGGCGGCAGCGGCCAGCTGGTTGAACGCCTCGGAGACGGCCGGGTCGTCGTCCCCCGACCGGCGTTCGACCGCAGCCAGATGGCGGTCGAGCGCGGTCTTGACCGCCTCGGCGGCGGCGCGTACCTCGGCAGCGGTGGGCTGCGCAGCATCAGACATAGTGCAGACGCTATCCGTACCGGGCACCAGCCCGCACAATAGATGCGATGCCGGAATACGAATTTGTCGACGTGTACGTGCCTCGCGGGGTCTCCCGCAAGGAGGCGACACGTCTGCTGACCGACCATGCCGAGTACGGACACTGGGAGTTGGACCGACTGAGCCTGCTGCGCGACGGCAGCCGCAGGGTGCGGTTGCGCCGGCGGATCATCCGCCAGGTGCGTGCCACGTGGTGACCCGGGACAACTGAACGGAGCGGGCCCCGCCGGCATGGCAGGGCCCGCTCCGTTTTCCCGGGCGATCACAGCCCTGCGGGGGGCCGTACCGCCCTCGTACCGGGTGTGTCCGTTACGCCGCGGACCGCGCCTTGCGGTAGAGCAGGGCGCCCGCGAGCAGCGCGCCCCCGGCGGCCGGCAGCGCGACGCCGAGCGGCATGCCGTTGCCGGTGTGGGCGAGCTGGGCGGTGGTCACGGGCCGGTCGGCGCGGCCCGTCCACTGCGCCTGGTGCCCCGGGGTCTGCCGGTGGGCGGAGTGACCGGAATCACCCGGGTGACCGGGCTGGACCGGGTGGCCGGGGCGGCCCGGGTGACCGGGCTGGGCCGGCTTCCCGGGCGGGTTGCCGTGTCCGCCGCCCGGCGGCTGGGCGGAGTGCCCGCCGCCGTTGCCGCAGTCGTCGCCCACGGTGGCGTTGCCGGCCCCGATGACGTCGACGCTGTTGCCGCACACGTTCACCGGGACGTCGACCGGCACCTGCACGGTGTTGCCGGAGCCGACGCCCGGCGAACCGGCGCTCCCGCCGCCCGCGTGCGAGCCGCCGGAGGCGCCGGAGCCGCTGTGGTGCTCCGCCGAGGTGCCGCCGTGCTGGGCGCAGGCGTTGCCCGCCGACGGGTTGAGGAGCCCGATGACGTTCACCGTGTTGCCGCAGACGTTCACCGGGACGTGGACCGGCACCTGCACCGTGTTGCCGGACAGTACGCCGGGTGAGCCGGCGGCGGCGCCGGTGGCGGTCGAGTCGGCGTGTGCGTAGCCGCTCGCGGCGGCGATCACGCCGGTCGCGGCGGCGATGGTCATCAGGCCTTTGCGCGTGCTCTGTCGCATGCTGGAATTCCCCCCTGCCTTCGATGCTGTGAAGGACCGGCCCCGTCGAGGACGGACGGCCGGCCGCAGAGACCGGTCGGCCCCGGAGCGCATGGCGCGCGCTCCGGGGCCGACCGCTCAGGAAAGAGGCCCCCTCGGGAGGGATGTCCCGCGGGGAGCCGGCCTCACTTGTTGACGCAGGCGTTGCCGAAGGCGGGGTTCAGGAGCCCGATCACGTTGATCGTGTTGCCGCACACGTTCACCGGGACGTGCACGGGCACCTGGATGACGTTGCCCGAGACCACGCCCGGGGAGCCCACGGCGGCACCCTGGGCACCGGCGTCGGCGACGGCGAGGCCCGCGCCCGCGAGGAGCAGCCCACCGGTGGCAGCCGCGGCGGCGACGACCTTCTTGATCATTATTCCTCCTAGTTGGCAGTGCGACCCCAAGGTGCGGGGTCACATCACCTGTAACGAGGAGGGACTGATGAAGCTACGAACCTATCGTCGCATTCACCCTCTCAGGCGATCTCGCACGGCTGCCCGATTGTGTGCCGGTCATCCGGGGCGGGACGGCCTCAGGACGCGTCGATGAACCGGTCGAGCACGCGCACGCCGAACCGCAGCCCGTCCACCGGTACCCGCTCGTCCACGCCGTGGAACATGCCCGCGAAGTCCAGCTCCGGCGGCAGCTTCAGGGGCGCGAAGCCGAAGCCGCGGATGCCGAGGTCGTCGAAGGACTTGGCGTCGGTGCCGCCGGAGAGCATGTACGGGATGGCCTTGGCCGTGGGGTCCTCGGCGAGCAGCGCGGACTGCATGGCCTCCACCAGGGCGCCGTCGAAGCTGGTCTCGACCGCCTTGTCGGCGTGCACGTCCTCGCGGCGGACGTGCGGCCCGAGCAGCCGGTCGAGGTCGCTCAGGAACTCGTCCTCGTGGCCGGGCAGGAACCGGCCGTCGATGTGCGCGGTCGCCTCGCCCGGGATGACGTTGACCTTGTAGCCGGCGTTCAGCTGGGTGGGGTTGGCGGTGTTGCTGAGGGTCGCGCCGATCAGCTTGGCGATGCCGCCGAGCCGGGCGAGGGTGGACTCCATGTCCTCCGGGTCCAGCTGGGTGCCGAGCGCGTCGCCCAGCTCGTCCAGGAAGGCCCGGGTGGTCTTGGTGACGCGCACCGGGAACTTGTGCCGGCCGACGCGGGCGACGGCCTCGGACAGCTCCGTGATCGCGTTGTCGCGGTGGATCATCGATCCGTGCCCGGCGGTCCCGGCCACCGTCAGCTTCATCCAGTGCATGCCCTTCTCGGCCGTCTGGATCAGATAGAGCCGCCGCTGCTCGTTCACGGTGAAGGAGAAGCCGCCGACCTCGCTGATCGCCTCGGTGACGCCCTCGAACAGCTCGGGGTGGTGGTCGACCAGGTAGCGGGCGCCGTACGTGCCACCCGCCTCCTCGTCGGCGAGGAAGGCGACCACGATGTCCCGCGGCGGCCGGCGCCCGCTGCGCAGCCGGTCCCGCACGACCGCCAGCGTCATGGCGTCCATGTCCTTCATGTCGACACCCCCGCGCCCCCACACGCACCCGTCGGCGATCTCGCCGGAGAAGGGGTGGTGGGTCCAGTCGTCGGCGTTGGCCGGTACGACGTCCAGGTGGCCGTGGATCAGCAGCGCGGGCCGGGAGGGGTCCTCGCCCTCGATGCGGGCCACCGTGGAGGCGCGGCCGGGGTGCGACTCGTAGATCTCCGGTTCCAGCCCGACCTCGGCGAGCTTGCCCGCGACCCACTCGGCGGCCTTGCGCTCGCCGGGCCCGGAGTGGTCGCCGTAGTTGCTGGTGTCGAACCGGATCAGCTCGCGGCAGAGGTCCACGACCTCGTCCTCACCGGTGACGCTCCTGGCCGTGTCCGTCTCGCTCACGCTGCTTCCTCCCGCTGTCACTGCTGGTGGTCCTTCTCATCCTCTCTCCGGGCGCACCCCGGGCCCAAGACGGGGCCGGGCCCGTCACACGCCGTTCACGCGCGAGCTGCCGGGGTCCGCGCCGGGGGAAGGGGGTGATCGGCCACCCCGGAAAGCCTGGTAATGTTTCCTTCGTCGCCGCGAGGAAAACCCCGCCCAAAGGGAAATCTCGTACGACAGACACCTTGTCCGGGTGGCGGAATGGCAGACGCGCTAGCTTGAGGTGCTAGTGCCCTTTATCGGGCGTGGGGGTTCAAGTCCCCCCTCGGACACCAGCAGGGCCCCCGCGATGCGGGGGCCTTTCGCGTTGCCCCGGCGGGTGCGGGCTCCCGGTCACTCACGGGTCAGCCAGAGCGGCGTCAGGGCGGCGTCCGTGCCGGTGGCCCCTGTCGCCCTCATGTCGCCGTCGGCGGCGCGCAGCAGCATGCGGCCCAGGGCGATCAGGGCGCGGCCGGCGGCGAGTTCGTCGCCGATGTCCGGCATCGCCGGGTCGTAGGGGCTGCGGCGGGCCTCCGCGCGGATCTCCAGGACACTGTCGCCGGTGTCCAGGACGATCCGGGCCGTGGTGTCCGGATCGCGCTCGGACAGATAGAGGTTGAGCCGCCACTCCCTGATGGCGGGAGGACGGCTGCCGAGGGGTCGGGTCATCGTCCGTCTCTCCTCCCTGCGCGCCGCGGCCCGGTGGGGCGCCGGTGGGGCCCCTTCCACTGTGCACCCCCGCGCGGGCGGACGCCGCCGGGCCGCGGGCAGAATGTGGGGCATGACCTCGCGCACGTGCCCCTGCGGGCTCCCCATCTCCTACGAGGCCTGCTGCGGCCGCTTCCACTCCGGTTCGGCCGCCGCGCCGACGGCGGAGCTGCTGATGCGGTCGCGGTACAGCGCGTTCGCGCGGGGCGACGCGGGATATCTGCTGCGCACCTGGCATCCCCGGACCCGGCCGGAGCGGCTCGACCTCGATCCGCGGACGCGGTGGACGGGTCTCGAGGTCCTCGGCTCCACCGACGGGTCGGCCTTCCACACGACGGGCACGGTGACCTTCCGCGCCTCCTACCGGGGCGGCTCGCTGCTGGAGCGCAGCCGGTTCGAGCGGGTGGACGGGGCGTGGGTGTACGTGGACGGCGACTTCCCGGACGAGTAGGCGGCCCGGGACGGCCGCGCCGGCCGCGGCCCCGGCGAGGCGCCGCGGCGGCATCTCCCTCTGGCGGGCCGGCGCGTTTCAGGGCGCCAGGATGTCCAGCTCCTGGAGGGCGCCCACGGTGATCTGCCGGGTCAGCTCCTCGGCGCGGACCGCGTCGCCCGCGCGGACCGCCTCCGCGACCCGCACGTGCAGGGTGACGGCCGCCGGGTCGGGGTCCTCGAACATGACCTCGTGATGGGTGCGTCCGGCCAGCACCTCCGCCACGACGTCGCCGAGGCGGGCGAACATCTCGTTGCCGGAGGCGATGAGGACGACCCGGTGGAAGGCGACGTCGTGGACCAGGTACTGGTCCAGGCGGTGGCCGCGGGAGTTGGCCACCATGCCGAGGGCGCACTCGGTGAGTTCCGCGCACTGCCCGGCCGTGGCGTGCCGGGCGGCGAGGCCGGCGGCGACGGGTTCGACGGCGGAGCGCAGCACGGTCAGGGAGCGCAGCTGGTGCGGACGGTCGGCGCCCGCGAGACGCCAGCGGATGACCTGGGGGTCGTACACGTTCCACTCGGCCTTCGGGCGGACCGTGACGCCGACCCGGCGGCGCGACGCGACCAGGTGCATGGACTCCAGGACGCGGACCGCCTCGCGCATCACGGAGCGTGACACCTCGAAGTGCTGTGCGAGTTCGTCCGTGCGCAGAACGCTGCCCGGCGGGTACTCGCCCGCCGTGATCGCGGGACCGAGAGTGTCCAGTACACGGCCGTGCAGGCCCCGGCCCGGTGTGCTCATGCACTCAGCGTACGGCCTGGATCACGGAGACAAAAAGTCAGACTTATATGTCACACAGTCTTGAATTCGTCGTACCTAATGGGTTTCAGTGTGGCGACGCCGCAGTGGCGTCGGATGTCGAGGAAGACAGCGAGGCAGTGATGCGAAGCCCCCAGGTCGTCGTCGTGATGGGCGTCGCGGGGACGGGCAAGACCACGATCGGTCCTCTGCTCGCCGCGCGGCTGGGCGTCCCGTACGCCGAGGGTGACGACTTCCACCCGCAGGCCAACATCGACCGGATGTCGGCCGGGATCCCGCTCGAGGACGCCGACCGGTGGCCGTGGCTGGAGGCCATCGGGCACTGGGCGCAGGGCCGGGCGGGGCTGGGCGGGGTGGTCAGCGGCTCCGCGCTGAAGCGGTCGTACCGCGACCGGCTCAGGGCCGTGGCCCCCGGGATCGTGTTCCTGCACCTCACCGGGGACCGGCAGCTGATCGAGGAGCGGATGTCCGGGCGGCAGGGCCACTTCATGCCCACCGCGCTGCTCGACTCCCAGTTCGCGACGCTCCAGCCGCTGGAGCCGGACGAGCCGGGAGTCGCCGTGGACGTCGCCGGCAGCCCGCAGGAGATCACCGAGCGCGCCGTGCGGGCGCTGGACGCCCTTCCCGCCGCATCCGCCTAGCCCCGTTTCCGTAACCGCAAGGGAACCCCCGTGACCAGACTCAGCGTCGAGATGCTGGCAGCGGACACGCCTCCGCCGATCACTTCCGCCGGACACGCCCAGCTGGGCATCGCCGTCCTGGTGGGCATCGCCGTGATCGTCCTGCTCATCACCAAGTTCAAGCTCCACGCCTTCCTGGCCCTGACCATCGGGTCACTGGCGCTCGGGGCGGTCGCCGGAGCGCCGCTCGACAAGACCATCACCAGCTTCACCACCGGGCTCGGTACCACCGTGGCCGGCGTCGGCGTCCTGATCGCGCTCGGGGCGATCCTGGGCAAGCTGCTCGCCGACTCCGGCGGCGCCGACCAGCTCGTCGACACGATCCTCGCCCGGGCGGGCGGGCGCGCGATGCCCTGGGCGATGGTGCTGATCGCGTCGGTGATCGGTCTGCCGCTGTTCTTCGAGGTCGGCATCGTGCTGCTGATCCCGGTCGTGCTGATGGTCGCCAGGCGCGGCAACTACTCCCTGATGCGCATCGGCATCCCGGCGCTGGCCGGTCTGTCCGTGATGCACGGCCTGATCCCGCCGCACCCCGGCCCGCTGGTCGCGATCGACGCGCTGCACGCCAACCTGGGCGTGACCCTGGCGTTCGGCATCCTCGTCGCCATCCCGACGGTGATCATCGCCGGTCCGCTGTTCTCGAAGGTCGCGGCCCGCTGGGTGGACGTGCCGGCGCCGGACCGGATGCTGCCGACGCGCGCGTCGGACGAGCTGGAGCGCCGCCCCGGTTTCGGCGCGACGCTGGCGACCGTGCTGCTGCCGGTGGTGCTGATGCTGGCCAAGGCGCTGGTGGACATCGTCGTGGACGACACCACGGACCGGACCCAGCGGGTCTTCGACATCGTCGGTTCGCCGCTGATCGCTCTTCTCGCCGCCGTGCTCGTCGGCTTCTTCACGCTGGGCCGGCCGGCCGGGTTCACCAGGGACCGTTTGCAGCAGACCGTCGAGAAGGGCCTCATGCCCATCGCCGGCATCCTGCTGATCGTCGGCGCGGGCGGCGGCTTCAAGCAGACGCTGATCGACTCCGGGGTGGGCCAGATGATCCTGGACATCTCCCGGGACTGGTCGATCCCGGCGCTGCTGCTGGGCTGGCTGATCGCGGTGGCGATCCGGCTGGCGACGGGCTCGGCGACGGTGGCGACGGTCTCGGCGGCCGGCCTGGTCGCGCCCCTCGCGGCCGGCATGTCGACCACCCACACCGCCCTCCTCGTCCTCGCCATCGGCGCGGGCTCGCTCTTCTTCAGCCAGGTCAACGACGCCGGTTTCTGGCTGGTGAAGGAGTACTTCGGGCTGAGCGTCGGGCAGACCGTCAAGACGTGGTCGGTGATGGAGACGATCATCTCGGTGGTCGGCGGCGGCCTGGTCCTGCTGCTGTCCCTCGTCGTCTAGCCGTCCCCGGGAGCCAGGGGCGAGGAACGGTGGGCGGGGGGCCGGGCCGGCACGGTCAGGGGCGCCACAGCGGGTGCTCCCGCCGCGCCCACTCCTCGCTCACCGTCCCCGTGCGTAGGCCCTTGCGCGCCTCCGGGTCGGCAAGGGCCATGCCGATGTGGCCGGCCAGGACCACGCCGATCGTCAGGGCCAGCCAGTCGTGCACGAAGGTGGCCGACGTGCGCCACATCAACGGGGTGAGGTGGGTGAACCACATCATCAGACCGGTGCCGAGCATGACGAGGGTGGCGCCGGCGATCCAGGCGGCGTAGACCTTCTGGCCGGCGTTGAACTTGCCGGCCGGACGCGGGGCGTGCCGGGTGGCGCGGCGCAGGGCGGCGCGCAGCCAGAGCCGGTCGTGCGGGCCGAAGCGGTTGAGGAAGCGCAGGTCGGTGCGGAAGGCACGGGAGGCGAGGCCCAGCAGGACCGGGACCGGCAGGGCGAGGCCCGCGCACTCGTGGACGCGGACGACCAGTTCACGGCGGCCGACCAGGATCGCCAGCTGCGGGATGTAGAGGACGGCGGCCGTCAGCACGCACAGCCCCATCAGCGCGGCGGTGCCGCGGTGCACCCGGCGTTCGGCCGGGGTGAAGCGGTGGACGCGGGTGCCCGGCGGGGCCGGGGTGTCAGTCGGTAGGCGCATCGGTGCGTCCGTTCGAGCGGCCCACCCAGGCGTCGACGTCGTAGCCCAGGTCCTCCCAGTAGCCGGGCCGGACGCGGTCGGTGACCGTGATGCCGGAGAGCCACTTGGCCGACTTGTAGAAGTACATGGGCGCCACGTAGAGGCGGACGGGGCCGCCGTGGTCGTGGCCGAGGTCGTGGTCCTGCATGCGCAGGGCGGCCAGGACGTCCGGGCGGCGGGCCTGGGCCAGGGTGAGGCTCTCGGTGTAGGTGCCGTCGAAGCAGGTGAAGCGGAGGGCCCGGGCGGAGGGGTGGACGCCGGCGGCGTCCAGCAGCCGGGAGAGGCGTACGCCCTCGAAGGGGGTGCCGGGCACCCGCCAGCCGGTGACGCACTGGACGTCCTTGACCAGCCGGGTCTGCGGCAGGGCGCGCAGTTCGGCGAGGGTGTAGCTGTGCGGGCGGTCGACCAGGCCGTCGACGGTGAGGCGGTAGGCGGTGGCGCTGGGGCGCGGGACGGAGGCGGCGACGGAGTAGTACCGAAATCCGCCGCCGTTGGGCAGCAGCCCGGTCAGGCCCGTGGGGTCCTTGCCCGCGATGTCGCCGAGGAAGCCTTCCGTACCGCGTTGCAGCACGGGCGCGCCGAGGACGCCGAGCGCGCCGAGACCGAGGGTGCCGAGGAAGATGCGGCGGCCGACCGGCCGGCCGTCCCGCTCCTCGGGTTGGTCAGGGTTCACGTGGCCCATTCGAGCACTCGCGGCTCCGCGGGGCCAGGGATCCGGGTCACCGGTCAGACTTTCGTCATCTCTTCTTACCGGCATCTCTTCTTACCGGCCGAGCGCGTGGCCGCGGGCCGTGCGGAAGGCCGTCCAGGGGTCGCGGTGGACGTAGGACCAGGGCGCCCGGGTCGCGTGCCGGCCGATGCGCTGGAAGAGGGCCGCCGCCTCGGCCGGGCGGCCGGCTGAGGACAGGGCGAGAGCGAGGTGGTTGAGGTCGAGGTGGCGGCGCGGGTGGTCGCCGTGCTCCCACTCCAGCCACCAGTCGAAGCAGGTGCGCAGGATGCGCCGGGCCCGCGGGCCGGACCAGTGCCCCGAGGCGGCCGGGTCGGCGGGGGTGAGGCCGGTGGCGGCCAGGACCCGGTACCGCTCGGCGTAGGCGACGACGGGCAGCACGGCGAGGGGAGAGTCGGCGGGGGCCTCGGCGGCGGCCAGTTCGGCGACGTCGTACACCTCGTGGACCTCGGCCCGGCCGCCCGCGGGCCGTTCGGCGAGGCGGGCGATCAGCAGGTGGTGGGCGTGGTGGTGCTCGGGGTGGCGGCGGCGCAGCTCGGTGAAGGTGCCGAGCAGCTCGCGGTCGGAGCCCAGGGCGCGGGCCAGCAGCAGCCGGCCGAGCCAGGGCGTGGGGTCGGCCGGGGCGAGCGCGGCGGCCGTGTCGCAGGCCTCCCGGGCCCGGCCCGGTTCCTCCCTGCCGCGCACGGCGCGGTGGACGAGGGCCAGGGCGAGGAGGGCGGCGGCGTCGGCGGACCGGGGTTCGGCGGCCAGCCAGTCACCGGCCCGGTCGGCGGCGCGGGGGTCCTGGGCGAGGACGGTGAGGCGGTGACCGCGGCGGTCCCAGTCGTCGCCGGTGTGGATCAGCAGGGAGCGGGCGGCCTGCCGGCGGCCCTGGGCCAGGGCGGTCCGTGCGGTGCGCAGTCCGGCGTCGCCGAGGTCCTCCTCGAAGGCGGCGGTGGCGTCCCCGGCGGGGTCGCCGGACGCGTCCGTGGGGGCCCGGCTCAGGCCGGGCGCGGGCGGGAGAGGGGGCACCGGGGAACTTCCTGTTTTCTCGGGCTGCCATCAACCGATCACGCACAGCAAACCCGCAGCCACGACTTGCGTCAAGCGGAACCCCGGCGCTCCGCACTTCAACAGCCTTCCCCAGAACGGAACTTGGCGTAACCGACGCAGGTGGCCGGGGTCCGCTGCCGCGGTCGGCGGGTTTCCCTGTGGCGTATGCCACGGGCTGTGCGGAACACGTGCCCGCCCGGTGTGGCGTACGCCATGGCGCGGGACGCCCCGGCACCGGACCATGGCGAGTCAACTGCCCGTTTTCGGGTGCTTCCGGGGCAATGCCGTCCCGGGAACGCTACAGTCGGCGACTACGCGCCCGTGGTCCGGCCGGATGATGAGGTACACAGCGTGTCGGTTCTGGTTCTCGTCCTCGCCGTGAGCGCGGCCTGCTGTCTGGGCTTCGGATTCGTACTCCAGCAGAGCGCGGCCCAGCAGGCACCGCTCAGCGACTTCCTGTCCTTCCGGCTGCTGCTCGACCTGGTGCGGATGCCGCGCTGGCTGGGCGGCCTCGGTCTGATGGTGGCCGGCATGGTGCTGGGCGCGGTCGCCCTCGGCAAGGGCGAGATCTCGCTGGTCGAGCCGCTGCTCGCGACCAACCTGCTGTTCGCTCTCGCCCTCTCCCGGTACCGCACCGGACAGTCCCTCGGCCGTCAGGGCTGGGCCGGGCTGCTGCTGCTCGCGGGCGGCGTGAGCGCGTTCCTGATGGCGGGCGAGCCGCGCGCCGGCACGGCGGTCGCCGATCCGCTGCGGCACTGGCTGATCATCGGGGCCGTGGTCGGCGTGGCGCTGATCCTGACGGCGTACGCCAGGCGCTCCCGGATGAGCTGGGGCCCGGTGCTGCTGGCCACCGCCGCCGGCCTGCTGTACGGCATCCAGGACGCGCTGACCCGGGTGAGCGGCACGCGCTTCGGTGACGGCGGACTCACCGAGCTGCTCACGGGCTGGCAGCCGTACGGCGTGCTCGCGTGCGGGATCACCGGTCTGCTCCTGGTGCAGAGCGCGTTCGAGACGGCCCCCCTGCGCATGTCGCTGCCCGCGCTGACCGCGGCCGAGCCGCTCACCGGGATCCTGTGCGGGGTGGGCTTCCTCGGTGACCGGCTGCGCACCGACACCGGGGCGCTCGCCTGGGAGGCGGCCGGGCTCGCGGCCGTGGTCGCGGGCATCGTGCTGCTGGGGCTGCACCCGGCGATGCCGTGCGGCACCACACGGGCGGAGCCGTCGGCCCGGGACCTCCAGCGCCGCTGAACGCCGCCGCCCTGCTTGGATGAGGGGCATGAATCCCGCTGACGAGATCCTCGACATCGTCGACGAGCACGACCGGGTCGTCGCTCAGTGCCCGCGCGGCGAGGCGTACGCCCGCGGGCTGCGCCACCGCTGTGTGTTCGTCCAGGCCCGGGACGCGGCCGGACGGCTCTTCGTGCACCGGCGTACGGCCACCAAGCTAATGTTCCCGTCCCTGTACGACCTGTTCGTCGGCGGGGTCGTCGGCGCGGGCGAGTCCTACGACGCGGCGGCGCTGCGCGAGGCCGAGGAGGAGCTGGGCGTCAGCGGGCTGCCCCGGCCGGACCACCTGTTCACGTTCCTGTACGACGACGGCGCCGGCAGGAGCTGGTGGTCCGCGGTGTACGAGGTGCGCTGCGACCTGCCCGTACGACCCCAGGCGGAGGAGGTCCAGTGGCACGCCTTCCTCACCGAGGAGGAGGTCGGGCGGCGGCTCACCGAGTGGGAGTGGGTGCCGGACGGACTCGCGGCCTACGAGCGTCTGAAGGCGTTCCGGGCGGGCCGGTGAGCCGCCGGTAGGGTCGGCCCCGTGATCGAGTTCGTACGGAACATCCGGCTGTGGTTCGCGCCGGACCAGGTGCGGGACGAGGGCGGCACGCCCGATTACCGGTTCTCGCTGGCCAACGAGCGCACCTTCCTCGCCTGGCTGCGGACCGCGCTCGCGCTGATCGGCGGCGGCTTCGCGGTGGACCAGTTCCTGCCGGACCTGCGCTGGGCGTGGCGGGCCGGTCTCGCGCTCGCGCTGCTGGGCGCCGGGGTGCTGTGCTCACTGCGGGCGGTGAACCACTGGGTGCGCTGCGAGCGGGCGATGCGGCGCGGCGAGGACCTGCCCGTATCCCGGTTCCCGGCGCTGCTGAGCCTGGTCGTCGCGGTGGTGGCCGTGGCGATGATCGTGGTGGTGCTGGTCGGGTGGGAGGCGTGACGGCGGCCGCGGGGGCGGCCCCGGCGGGCCGGGATCCGGGGCTCCAGCCCGAGCGCACCCGGCTGGCCTGGCGGCGTACGACGCTGTCGGCGGCCGTGGCCGCCGTGTTCGCCGTGAAGTCGGCTCTGCGCGCCGGCCCCGGCGCCGGCGCGCTCGTCGTGTGCGCGGTGTGCTGCGGGCTGTGGCTGGCCTTCGTGTGGGTGGCCCACCAGCGCATCCGCGCGCTGTCCGCCGGCACCCCGCCGCCCGTGCTGGCCCCCCGCCACGCGGCGGCGGCGGTGCTGTGCGCGGTGGCGACGGCGGTGTGCGCGGCCGTGCTGGTGCTCGGCCCCGCCCGTTAGGCGCCGCCCGGGCCGGTGTCCCCGCCGACGGTGACCACGATCTTGCCGCGGGTGCGGCCCCGCTCGCTCAGCCGGTGGGCGTCCGCCGCGCGCTCCAGCGGGAACGTCTCCTGGACGTGGACGGAGAGAACTCCCCGATCGGCCAGCGCGGCGAGCGCGGTGAGGTCCTCGGCGTCCGGGCGGACGAAGGCGTACCGGCCGCCGTAGCCCACCACCGCCGGGTCGGCGACGGACGCCAGCCGGCCCTCGGGGGCGAGCAGGTTGGCGGAGGTCCTCAGGGTGTCGCCGCCGATGGTGTCGAAGACCGCGTCCACGCCTTCGGGGGCGAGCCCGCGCACCCGTTCGGCCAGGCCCTCGCCGTACGTCACCGGCTCGCCGCCGAGGCCGCGGACGAAGTCGTGGTGGTGTTCGCCGGCGGTGCCGATCACCCGGGCGCCGGTGTGGGCGGCGAGCTGGACCGCGAGCGAGCCGACCCCGCCGGCCGCCGCGTGCACCAGGACGGTCTCGCCGCGCTTCACCTCCAGCACCTTGACCAGGACCTGATAGGCGGTGAGCCCGGCCAGGGGCAGTCCGGCGGCCTCCTCGAAGGACAGGGTGCGCGGCTTGCGGGCCAGGGTGCGCACGGGCGCGGCCACGTACTCGGCGAAGGTGCCCCGGGACAGGAAGTCCTCACGGACGTAGCCGATGACCTCGTCGCCGGCGCCGAACTCCGTGACCGCGGCGCCCGGCCGCACGACCACTCCGCTGACGTCCCAGCCGGGGATCACCGGGAAGACGGCGTCCAGGAGGCTGTCGAGATGACCCTCGCGGCACTTCCAGTCGACCGGGTTGACGGCCGCCGCGCGCACCTGGACCAGCACCTGGTCGGGGCCGACCTTCGGGTCGCGCACCTCGCCGTACTCCAGCACCTCGGGTCCGCCGTAGCGGCTGTAGCTGATGCCCTTCATGCCCTCGACCCTCCGGGGTGCGCGGGCCCCGCGCAACCGGGATGCCCCGGTCCGGGGAGCGGACGGCCTATCGTGGCTCCCGTCACGTTTCACATCACGTCCGCTCCCCGCACTGGACGACATACCGACCGGTCGGCATCATGTGTCGGGTAGTGTCCACCCGTGCGTAGGAGTGATGTATGAGCGCCGACCACCCGCCCGGACTCGACCTGGACCGGCTGCGCGTCCTGCTCGACCGCGAGCGCCCCGGTCTGGTCAGCGGCCCCCTGACCGGCCGGCTGATCGAGGGCGGACGGTCGAACCTCACCTACGAGCTCTCCGACGGCACCGCGCGGTGGGTCGTACGCCGGCCCCCGCTCGGCCATGTGCTGGCCACCGCGCACGACATGCGGCGCGAGCACCGGGTGATCAGCGCCCTGCACCCCACCCGGGTGCCGGTGCCGCGGCCGGTGCTGCTGTGCGAGGACGAGGACGTGCTGGGCGCGCCGTTCTACGTCATGGAGTTCGTCGAGGGCACCCCGTACCGCACCGCCCAGCAGCTCGCCCCGCTCGGTGCGGAGCGCACCCGCGCGGCGGTGCTGTCCCTCGTGGACACGCTCGTCGAGCTGCACGCGGTGGACCCCGTCGAGGTGGGCCTCGCCGACTTCGGGCGCCCGGAGGGCTTCCTCGACCGGCAGCTGCGCCGCTGGGGCAAGCAGCTGGACGCCTCCCGCAACCGCGACCTGCCCGGCATCGACGAGCTGCACGCCGCTCTCGGGCGGGCGCTGCCGGCCTCCCCCGCCCCGGCCGTCGTCCACGGCGACTACCGCCTGGACAACGTGCTGATCGGCGACGACGACCGGATCAAGGCGATCCTCGACTGGGAGATGTCCACGCTCGGGGACCCGCTGACCGACCTGGGCCTGCTCGTGATGTACAGCCGGCCGCTCGGCATGCCGCGGTCCCCCGTCTCCACCACCGCCGAGGCGGCGGGGCACCCGTCCCCGCAGGAGCTGATCGAGCGGTACGCCGCGCGCTCGGGGCGCGACGTCTCAGCCGTCTCCTGGTACACGGCGTTCGCCTGGTTCAAGCTCGCCGTGATCCTGGAGGGCATCCACTACCGGTACACGCTGGGCCAGACGGTCGGCCCCGGCTTCGACCGCATCGGCGAACTCGTCCCCGTCTTCATCGACCACGGACTGACCACTCTTCAGGAAGGCTGACCGGTATGGACTTCGCGTTCGACGCGCGCACCGAGGAGCTGCGCGCCAGGCTCCTCGCCTTCATGGACGAGCACGTCCACCCGGCCGAGGCCGTGGCCGAGGAGCAGCGGGCCCGGCTGGCGTCCCCCTGGGACACCCCGGCCGTGGTCGAGGAGCTGAAGGCCGAGGCCCGCAGGCAGGGTCTGTGGAACCTGTTCCTGCCGGACACCGAGTACGGTGCCGGGCTGACCAACCTCCAGTACGCGCCGCTCGCCGAGATCACCGGCCGCTCCCCGCACCTCGCGCCCACCGCGACGAACTGCGCCGCGCCCGACACCGGCAACATGGAGGTGCTCACGCAGTTCGGCAGCGCGGAGCAGAAGAAGCAGTGGCTGGAGCCGCTGCTCGCCGGTGAGATCCGCTCCGCGTTCGCGATGACCGAGCCGGAGGTGGCCTCCTCCGACGCCACGAACATCACCACGCACATCGAACGGGACGGCGACGAGTACGTCATCACCGGCCGCAAGTGGTACATCTCCGGGGCGATGAACCCGGACTGCGCCGTCTTCATCGTCATGGGCAAGACCGACCCGGACGGGGCGGACATCCGCCGCCAGCAGTCCATGGTCCTGGTCCCGCGCGACACCCCGGGCGTCACCGTGCGGCGTGCCATGCGGGTGTTCGGGTACGAGGACCACTCCCACGGCGGCCACGCCGAGGTCGTCCTCGACCACGCGCGCGTGCCGGTGGCCAACCTCGTCGGCGAGGAGGGCGGCGGCTTCGCCATCGCCCAGGCCCGCCTCGGCCCCGGCCGGATCCACCACTGCATGCGGCTGATCGGCATGGCCGAGCGGGCGATCGAGCTGATGTGCCGGCGGGCCGTGTCCCGTACCGCGTTCGGCAAGACGCTGGCCCAGCAGGGGGTGGTCCAGAACTGGATCGCCGACGCCCGGGTGACCGTCGAACAGCTGCGGCTGCTGGTGCTGAAGACGGCGTGGCTGATGGACACCGTCGGCAACCGGGGCGCCCACACGGAGATCCAGGCCATCAAGATCGCCACGCCGCGCGCGGTGGTCGGCATCCTCGACCGCGCGATCCAGCTGCACGGCGCGGGCGGGGTGAGCCAGGACCTCCCGCTCGCCGAGCTGTACGCGAGCGCCCGCACCCTGATGCTCGCCGACGGCCCGGACGAGGTGCACCAGCGTTCGCTGGCCCGCAGGGAACTGAAGAAGTACAGCTGACCGCCCCGGCCGGTGCGGCCACCCCGCGCCGGTCCCCTCCCCCGCCGCCGCACCGGCGGTGTCGCGTGCTTCCCCGTGTTCGCGTGCGCTGTTGAGCGCGGGCGCGGGCTGTGGTGTCGTACGTGTTCCGGACGCGGCCGGGCCACGGCCGGGCGGTGGGGCGAGGGGGAAGCGTGGCAGATGCGCGGGAGCGGCCGGGGTGGGGCGCGGCGGCGGAGCACGAGGTGACCCTGGAGCGGTTGCTGTCGGTGGTGGGGCCCGGGGCCCTGGAGCTGGACACGGCCCCCGGCGGGCTGGCCGTCGCCGTCGGCGGTGTCGCCGTACTGGACGTGCTGGATCCCGCGATCCGGCCGCGGGAGCTGGTGCTCGCGGTCGGTGTCGCGGCCGGCTCGCCCCAGGCGGTGGACGTCCTGCGCCGGGCCGGCGACGCGGGGGCCGCCGGTGTGGTCTTCGGCCCGGACCGCCCCGAGGGTTCCGCCGGTGCCCTGCGGACGGCGGCCCGGGAGGCCGGTACGGCGGTGTTCTTCCGCACCTGGTACCGGTGGGACGAGCTGGTCGTGGTGCTGCGGGCCGGGCTGGCCGCGGCAGGGGCCGCGTCGTCGGCGACGGCCCCTGGGCCGGCCCTGGGGGACCTCGACGCGCTGGCCGACGCGGTGGCCGCGCTGGTCGGCGGCTCGGTGACCATCGAGGACACCGAGTCCCGGGTGCTGGCGTTCTCCTCGACCGAGGAGAACGTGGACGAGATGCGCCGGCTGACCATCCTCGGACGGCGCGTTCCCCCCTGGCGCGTGGCCGCCATGCGGGACGCCGGCTTCTTCCGTGCCCTGTGGACGGCGGACGACGTGCTGCACCGCAGGGCTCAGGGTGACAACCCCGAGCGCCTGGTGTGCGCCGTCCGGGCGGGCGGCGAGGTGCTGGGGTCCGTCTGGGTGGCGGCGGTCGGCGGCCGGCCCCTGTCCCCGAACGCGTCGCAGGCCCTGCGCGCGGCGTCCCGGGAGGCCGCCGCCCATCTGCTGCACCACCGCACGCGCGGTGCGGACAGCCGGCTGGTGGAGGACGCGGCGCGGGCGCTGCTGGAGGACCGCGGCTCGGCCGAGGTGCTGGCCGCGCGGGCGTCGCTGCCCGCGCTGGAGCCCTGCGCCGTGCTGGCGGTGGGCCGCGGCGTGAGCGCGTCCGCGGACGCCCCGCCCGACGACCCGTCGCGGCTGTACGGTCCGCTCGCCCTGCACTGCGCGGCGCTCGGCCACCGGGTCGTGGTGGTGCCGGCCGGCGGCAGGGCCCTGGTGCTGGTGACCGCGCTGGACCAGGATCCGGAGGGGGCCCGCGAGCAGCTGACGAAGCTGGGGACGTCGCTGGCCGAGCGGCTGTCGGTCACGACGGGCACGCCGGTGCGGGCCGGGCTGGGCGAGGTGGTGCCGGCGCTGGCGCGGGCCGCCGAGTCGCGCCGCAGCGCCGAACAGGCCCTGAGGGCCCTCATCCGGACCGGGGGCGACCGTACCGTCGCCCGGGTGGCGGACGTGGCCGACACGATCGGCGTGCTCCGGGTGCTGGAGGCGCTGCGGGACCTGGAGCTGCCGCCGGGGACCTCGGTGGCGCGGCTGGCCGCCTCCGACGCCGGGCCGGGCGGGGGCCACCTCGTGAAGTCGCTGCGGGCCTACCTCGACCACTTCGGAGACGTGTCCGCGGCGGCGCACGCGCTCTCGGTCCACCCCAACAGCCTGCGGTACCGGCTGGGCCGGATCACCGCGGTCTCGGACCTGGATCTCGGCAGTCCGGACGCCCGCCTGCTGGCGCAGCTGCAATTACGGCTCGCGGACCCGGACGGGGAGGCGGAGCCCGGGTCGTGAGGACGTGCCCGCGCTCGCTCTCCGGGGAGCCGGGCAAAGAGGCAGGGTCCGGTTCGCGGCCCAGGCCCCCTTCCCGCGAACCCGGGCAAAGAGGCAGGGCCCGGGGCGTAAGAGCGGCCCCACGCTCGCTTCCCCGGGACCGCGACGAGGAGGCGAAGCCCCGGGCGGGAGGACGTGGCCTCGCTCCCCGGCAACCCGGGCAAAAAGGCAGGGCCCGGGGCGTAAGAGCGGCCCCACGCTCGCTTCCCCGGAACCGGACGAGGAGGCGAAGCCCCGGGCGTGAGGACACGCCCGCCCCCGCTCCCCGGGGAGCCGGGCAAAGAGGCAGGGTCCGGGGCGTGAGGATGTGTCCGGGCGCGTGGTTCGTGCGCCCGCACCAACGGGGGGCGCCGTCCTTGTCGCCGCGCACAACGGCGTGGCCGGCCGGGGCCGGCCGCCCGGTGCGGGCGCCGGCGCGAGGGGCGAGCCTTTGAGGAACCGACGATGACGGCACGGGTGCGCGGCCCGCAACCTGGATACACGCCCGGGGAAACTCGGCCCCGGCCGCCTCGTCCCACACCGGAAGGTTCACCATGACCGCTGTGCCCCTCGACGCCGTACGGCGCGAACGTGTTCTCCAGGAGGCCGTGCGGCAGGGACTGCTGGACCCGGAGCAGTCCCTGCTGGCCGCCTTCGTCGACCTCGACGGCGTCGCGGCCACCGTCCAGGCCCTGCACGACGCCTTCCCCGGCTCCCCCGAGGTCCGCGGTGTCCTGCACACGTTCGCCGCGAAGGCCAACTGCCTGGTGCCCGTCCTGGCGGAACTGGCGGGCCACGGCATGGGCTGCGAGGTCGCGACCGCCGGTGAGCTGGCCCGGGCGCTGGCGGCCGGGTTCCCGGCCGAACGGATCGTCTTCGACTCCCCCGCCAAGACCCGGGCGGAGCTGGAGCGGGCGCTGGACCTGGGGGTGGCCGTCAACGCGGACAGCTTCCAGGAACTGGAGCGGATCGACCGGCTGCTCGGCGGCCGTACTCCGGTCTCGCGGATCGGGGTGCGCCTCAACTGCCAGGTCGGCGGGGGTGCCATCGCCGCGATGAGCACCGCCACGAGCACCTCCAAGTTCGGCGTCCCGCTGACGGATCCGGGCAACCGGGAGCGGCTGATGCGGGCGTTCGGCACGTACCCGTGGCTGACCTGGGTGCACACGCACACCGGGTCCCAGGGCTGCCCCCTGGACCTGATGGCCCGCGGGGTGGCGCAGGCGGTCGAGTTCGCCGACCAGGTGACGGCCGCGTTCGGGGAGGGCAGGATCGCGGGCATCGACATCGGCGGCGGGCTCCCCGTCAACTTCGCCGACGACGAGGTCACCCCCACGTTCGGGATGTACGTCGAACAGCTGAGGGCACACGCCCCGCGGCTCTTCGGGGGCGGGTACGCGGTCGTCACCGAGTTCGGCCGGTCCCTCCTCGCCAAGAACGGCTTCATGGCCGCCTACGTCGAGTACACCAAGAGCGCGGGGGGCCGGCCGATCGCGGTGACCCACGCCGGTGTCCAGGTCGCCACCCGGACGGTGTTCAGTCCCGACGCCTGGCCGCTGCGCGTCGAGGCGCACGACCCGTCCGGCACGGCCAAGCGGGGGCGGCCCGTACGCCAGGACATCGCGGGGCCCGCCTGCTTCGCGGGCGACCTGCTGGCCCGCGACCGCGCGCTGCCCCCGCTGGAGCCGGGCGACCTCGTGGTGGTGCCGGACACCGGCGCCTATTACTTCTCGACGCCGTTCCAGTACAACAGCCTCCCCGAGCCCGCCGTGTACGGCGTCCGGGCGGGCGTGGACGGCGGCTTCGCGTTCGGTGTCGTCCGGCCGGCGCAGGACCCGTGGCGGCTGACGGAGCGGGACGGCGTGGACCCGCTGTCCCAGGACCCGGTGCCCGTCCGGGCCGGCGACGCCCGGTGAGGAGCACCGGGGTGCCCCCGGCCGGCCGGCCGTCGCCCGGGCGGGACCGCCGGCCGCGGCGGGACCGGACGCGACCGGAGCGGGCCGGGCCGCTCCTGACGCAGCGCGCCGCCATGGTGTTCCTGCTGGCCGCGCTGGCCGGCATCGGGGCCACCGTCCTGGCGGCGCTGGCCGGCAACGCCTGGCCGGTGGCGGTGAGCGTGGGCAGCGGCACGTCCGCCACGGCCGTCCTGTTCTTCCGGGAGATCATCGACTAGCCGACGACACGGCCTACGGGCGCAGCGCCCTCAGCAGGAGGTCGGCGAGGTGGTCGGCGACCTCCTGGGGGGTGAGGGGGCCGCCCGGGCGGTACCACGTCGACAGGTGGTGGACGGAGCCGAAGTGGTAGTCCACCACCAGGTCGGCCGGGGTCGCGGTGGAGAAGACCCCCGCCTTCTGGCCCTCCTCGATGAGCGCGCGGAACCGCTCGTGGTAGCGCCGGCGCTCGGCGCGGACCTGCTTGTTCTTCTCCGGGCTCAGGTGGTGCATGGAGCGGAAGAAGATCATCGCGTCGTCGAGGTTGTCGATCGTGGTGACGACCACGTCGGCCGCCGCGCCCCTGAGCCGCTCCTCCACGGGCGCGTCGAGGCCCGCGAAGTGGTCCAGGCGCTCCTGCTGGACGCGCAGCACGCGCGCGTACACCTCGTGCAGCAGGTCGTCCTTGGAGCCGAAGTAGTGGTAGAGCGCCCCCTTGGTGACGCCGGCCGCCTCCACGATCTCCTGCACGGAGGTGCGGTCGTAACCGCGGTCGGCGAAGAGCCGGGTGGCGGCGGCCAGCAGCCGCTGCGGGACGGGCGTACCGTCTCCGTCCGTCGTCCTGGGCACTGCCGCCACCTGCCTTCCGGTCTGCTGCTAGTCGTCGGTGCGGGAACGCAGTTCCCGACGGAGGATCTTCCCACTCGCCGTCTTGGGCAGCTCGGGCAGGATCTCCACCTGACGCGGATACTTGTAGGCGGCCAGTCTCTCCTTGCAGTACCCCGCGAGTTCGTCCGGGTCCGCCTCGGCTCCCGGACGCAGGCTGATGTAGGCCTTGACCGTCTCGCCACGGTACCCGTCGGGGACGCCGACGACGGCCGCCTCGCGCACCGCCGGATGGGTGTACAGGACGTCCTCGACCTCGCGCGGCCACACCTTGAAGCCGGAGGCGTTGATCATGTCCTTCTTGCGGTCGACGACGTAGAGCCAGCCCTGTTCGTCCATGAACCCGATGTCGCCGGTGCGCAGCTCGCCACCGGGGAAGGTCTCGGCGGTGGCGTCGGGGCGCCGCCAGTAGCCGGGGACCACCTGGGGGCCCCGTACGACGATCTCGCCCTGTTCCCCGAAGGGCACCTCCACACCCTGTTCGTCCAGGATGCGCACCACGGTGTCCGCGCCTGGCAGGCCGACGGACAGCGTCCCGGAGACCGGGTCCACGGGTGCCTCCAGGCCGGGCGGGACGGAGGCGCACGGGGCGGTGCACTCGGTGAGGCCGTAGCCGACGCGGATGTACGGCCCGAAGCGCTCGCGGAACCTCTCCACCAGGGCCGGCGGCACGGGGGCGCCGCCGGAGGAGATGTGGGTGAAGGAGGCGAAGTGCTCGCGGGTGACGCCGGGGTGGGCGGCGAGCGCCATGAAGGCGGTGGAGGGGCCGACCGTGTAGTGGGGGCGGTGCTCGGCGAAGGCATCCAGGACGACGCCGGGCTCGAAACGGTAGGTCAGTACCAGGGTGCCCGCGCTGTTCAGGCAGGCGCCGAACTGGCAGACCATGCCGGTGATGTGGAACAGCGGCGCGAGCGCGTGGTAGACGGGCGGCCGGGGCAGGCCGAGCCCGGTGGCCTGCCGCTCGGCGTTGTGCATGATGTTGGCGTGCGTGTTGGTGGCGCCCTTGGGGGTGCCGCTGGTGCCCGAGGTGTAGCTGATCAGCGCGATGTCTTCCGGGCGCGGCGCTCGGTCCCCGGGGGCCGGGCCGCCGCGGCGGGCCACGGTGACCAGGTCGTCGGCGTCCGCGGCCGGGGGCAGCCGCTCGAAGGACAGGACGCGCGGGTCGTCGCGCGTCTGGAAGTCCCGCTCGCACGCGGTGAGGACGATCCGCACCGGCGAGCCGGCGGCCGTCTCGCGCAGGTACGCGTCCCAGGCCCGGTCGGAGCAGATCAGCGCGGTCACCTCGCCGTCCCGCAGGACGTGTCCCACCTCGCCCGCTTTGTACATGGGGTTCACGGGGACGACGGTCGCGCCCGCCTTCCAGGCGCCGAGGACGGCGAGCACGAAGTGCGGGGAGTTCTGGAGGAGGACGGCCACCCGGTCGCCGCGGGCCAGGCCGCGGGCGGCGAGGTGGGCGGCGACGCCGTCGCTCAGCTCGTCGGCCTCGCGGTAGCTCAGGCGGGCGTCGAAGTAGGCGAGGAAGGTGCGGTCCGGTGCCGCGGCCACGGCCTCGCGCAGCGCGTGCACGAGCGAGTCGGCGGGGGTGACCGGGGCGCGCTGGGCCTCGTCGAGCAGCGCCAGCCAGGGGCGGGCGGCGTAGCGGGAGGCGGTCACCGGCCGGCCTCCCACTTCTGCTGGATGTGGTTCATGGTGGCGAGCCAGCGGTCGGGATCGCCGGCCCGCGCCTGGTAGAAGCCGGCGACCTCGGGGTGCGGCAGGATCAGGAAGCGGTCCTCCGCGATGCCCCGGAACAGCGCCTCGGCCACGTCCTCCGGTTCGATCGCGGTGGGCCGGAGCACCAGGTCGCCCGCGCTGCCGGTGGCGGACAGCATGTCGGTGCGGACGCCCTGCGGGCAGATGGCGTGGACCTTGATCCCCCGGTGGCGGTACGTCAGCGACAGCCACTCGGCGAAGGCGTAGGCGCCGTGCTTGGTCACGCTGTAGGAGGGCGCGCCGATCATCGTCAGCAGCCCGGCGGCGGAGACGGTGGACACGAACCGGCCGCCGCCCCGCTCCACCCAGTCGGGGAGCAGGGCGTGGGCCGCGCGGACGTGGGCCATCAGGTTGACGTCCCAGGACGTCGCCCAGGAGTACTCGTCCAGGGTGCCGCCGAGGTCGCCGTCCTCGAAGGCGACACCGGCGTTGGCGCAGTAGACGTCGACCGTGCCGCCGAGCGCCTCGCGGGCCGGGCCGACGACAGCGGAGGCGTCGCCGGGCACGGCGATCCCGCCGATCTCCCCGGCCACGGCCTCGGCCCTGCCGGCGTCCAGGTCGTTGACCACGACCCGGGCGCCCTCGGCGGCGAACCGCCGGGCCAGCGCGGCCCCGATCCCACCGCCCGCTCCGGTGACGATCACTCCCGCATCCTGCACGGCTTCCACCATCGGTCTCCTTCGACACGACTTTCGCGCGGCGCGCGCGGCTCTTCCGGGACAGACTAACCAGTCGGTATGTATAAGGGAAAGGGTGACTGCGCCACCCTCGGGGGACGCGGGGAACCGCGCGAGCGACCACGGACCTGCCGGTACCTTCCATCCCCACGGAGGCCATCCCATGCACCTGTCCCGACGGAATCTGCTCGGATCGGCGGCGGTGGCGGCCGTCCCCGCCGTACCCCGGCCCGGCGCACCCGCGGCCGCCCCCGCCGCGTCCCGGCCCGGCGGACCCGCGGCCGTCCCCGTCACCGCCCGGCACGGCGCGCGCGTGCGCACCGGTTTCGAGCGGCTCGCGGCCGACGGGTACGCCCTGCTGGAGGGCCGGCGCGTCGGCGTCGTCACCAACCCCACCGGCATCACCCGGGACGCCCGCCACATCGTCGACGTCCTGCACGCCGACCCCCGCGTCGCGCTGACCGCGGTCTTCGGCCCGGAACACGGCTTCCGGGGCACCGCGCAGGCGGGCGGTTCCGAGGGCCGCCACGACGATCCCGCGACCGGCCTCCCGGTCTACGACACCTACCTCAAGAGCGGCCGGGCACTCGCCGACGTCTTCACCGCCTCCGGCGTCGACACGGTCGTCTTCGACATCCAGGACGTCGGCGCCCGGTTCTACACGTACGTCTGGACCCTGTACGACTGCATGGAGGCGGCCCAGCTCGCCGGCCTGCGCCTCGTCGTCCTGGACCGCCCGAACCCGGTGACCGGCCGCGAGGCCCGCGGACCCGTCCTGCACCGGGAGTTCGCCACCTTCGTCGGCCGGCAGCCGATCGCCCAGGCGCACGGGATGACCGTCGCGGAGCTGGCCCTCCTGTTCAACGGGGAGTTCCTGGCCGCGCCCGTAGGTTTGGAGACCGTCCGCATGTCGGGCTGGCGGCGCGACGCGTTCTACGACGACTGCGGCCTGCCCTGGGTGCCGCCGAGCCCCAACATGCCGACCCCGGACACGGCGCTGGTGTACTCCGGCACCTGCCTGTTCGAGGGCACCAGCCTCTCCGAGGGGCGCGGCACGACCCGGCCGTTCGAACTCCTTGGCGCCGAGGGTGTCGACGGGCGCTGGGCCGCCGCCGTGAACGGGCTGGGGCTGCCGGGCGTGCGGTTCCGGGAGGCGTACTTCACGCCCACGTTCTCCAAGTTCCAGGGCAGGACGGTCGGCGGGGTGCAGATCCATGTGACCGACCGGGCCGCCTACGACCCCGTACGCACCGGGATCGCGCTGCTCGTGACCGCCAGGAAGGTCTGGGACGGCTTCGCCTGGCGGTCCGACGACTGGATCGACAAGCTGACCGGTTCGGCGCAGGTGCGCACGATGATCGACGCGGGTGCCGGCACCGACGAGGTGACGGGGGCCTGGCAGGACGAGCTGGCCGCGTTCCGGCGCACCCGGAGGAAATACCTCCTCTACAAGTGAGCCGCGCCGTATGGCCAACCCCTCGTCCCCGCAGGACGATACGGGCGCATCACACCGTGGTGCGGGACGAGGGAGCCTGGCATGACGGATCCTGGGGCGGGTGTGACTCCCTACTGGGAGCTGACCTTCGACGCGGACGGGGACGGGGACGGCCGCGAACGCGACCGGCTGCTGACGCAGGTCACCGAGCACGGCGTGCGTGACCTGATCGTCTTCTCGCACGGCTGGAACAACGACCGCTCGGGCGCGACCGCGCTGTACCGGCGCTTCTTCGCCCCGTTCCCGCGGTTCGCGCCGAAGGCCCGGCTCGGGTACGCCGGCGTGATCTGGCCGTCGATGCGGTTCAGCGACGAGCCGATCCCGGACTTCCCGGCGTCCGCGGCGGCCGCGGAAGCGGTGGCGCCGCTCCGGGGATTGGACGAGGACACCCGGCGCGCGCTGTCGCGGACCTTCCCCGGCCGGACGGAGGTGGTCGACCGGCTGGCCCGGATGCTCGACGAACGGCCGGACGGCGCCGCGGGCCTGACGGAGTTCTGCCGGCTGGCGCGGCTGCTGCCGGACGGGGAGCCGGCGGGGACCGCCGACACCGACGAGAGCGGCGAACCGGCCGTGTCCGGCGGGGATCCGGTGGCCGCGTGCGAGCGGTTCGCCGAGGCGCTGGCCGCGCTCGACACGGCGGGAGGCGCCGCGCGGTTCAGCCTGCCGAACCCGTGGGACGGCGCCAAGGAACTGCTGCGGCAGCTGACGTACCACCAGATGAAAGGGCGGGCCGGGACGGTCGGCGAGCGGGGACTGGGGCCGCTGCTCGGGCGGCTGGCCGCGGTGGCGCCCGGCGTGCGGGTGCACCTGGTCGGGCACAGCTTCGGCGGCCGGCTGGTGGCGTTCGCGCTGCGCGGGCTACCCGAGGGGGTGGACACCGTCAAGTCGGTGACCCTGCTCCAGGGGGCCTTCTCCCACTACGCGTTCACCGCCCGGCTGCCGCACGCCCCGGAGAGGGCGGGGACGCTCAGGGACCGGCAGCGGCGCGTCGACGGCCCGCTGGTGTGCTGCTACTCGCACTTCGACACGGCTCTGGGCACGTTCTACCCGCTGGCCTCCCGGCTGGCCGGCGACGACCGTTCCTGCGTGGGCAGCGAGATCGCGGCCGTGCTGGGCCCGCGGTGGGGCGCCCTCGGCCATGACGGGGCGCAGGGGGTGCCGGGCACCGCCCGGCTGGACCTGGCGGCGGCCCTGAGCGGTGCGCTGCCCGCGTCGGGGTGCGTGAACGTCGACGCGGCGTCCGTGGTGCGGCGCGGGGGCGCGCCGACCGGGGCGCACAGCGACATCGTGCACCCCGAACTGGCGCGGCTGGTGGTGGCGGCGGGCCGCATCGGCTGACCCGCCGCCCGTGTCACCTCAGCGGTGCGAGGTGTACTCCACGACCTGCTGGAACGTCGGCCGATTCTGCCAGCTGATCCTGCCGTGCTTGATGCCGCCCAGGGTGCGCTGGGCTATCGAGTCGGCGCACCACTGGTCACCGGCCGAGCACTGGTCGTCGCCCGGGTAGACCTGCGCGGCGGTCAGGCCGGCCGCCTGCTTCAGCGTGCCGAGCAGGGCGTCCCGGCAGGCGCCGAGGCTGCCGCCGCCGCAGTACGTGTGCGCGAGGCCGCCCCGCACGGGCTCGCCGAGCACCGCGCGGATGTCCTTGTCGACATAGCTCCACCATCCGTACTGGAAGGAGCTTCCGGCGTGCGAGCCGGTCGGGCCGTGTCCGGCGGACGGCGCCTCGTCGACCGGCAGGCTGCCGGTGATCGCGCTGTACAGGTCGCTGCCGAGCCCCGGCTCGAACTCCGCCTTCACCAGCAGCGGCCACCAGGCGTCCAGGACGCGGATCGCGTCGGCGTCGGCGTACGTCTTCGAACCGGCCGAGGTCTCGGTGCGCTTGGCGCCCGCGGCCACCCAGGCCTTGAGCTTGCCCACCGCCGCGGCGGCCGTGGGGTCGGTCACCGGCGCGGAGTCGACCACCTTCAGCAGCTCGGGCAGCACGTCCTCGGCGCGCAGGTCGGCGAGGCCCGCGTCGGCCATGGCCTGCACCAGTTTCGTACGGGTCACCCCGCCGGCCGCGACGAGCTTCTTGACGCGGTCGTCCAGCAGGTTGCCGCGGTGCACGGAGCCGTCGCCCCAGGACGCGGTCGTGTAGTCCTCGGCCTGCTTGTTGTTCCAGGAGATGTAGTAGTCCTGGTCGACGGAGTTGGGGTGCGCGGCGGCCGGGGTGTAGTCGGCGGTGTTGGTGGCCGGGTCCCAGTTCCGCCACTCGTACGCCGGCCGGCCCCAGACGGGGAACTCGGCGTCGACGCCGTCCGCCCGGACCGGGTTGTCACCGCTGTTGTAGTAGGCGGTGTGCCGGGAGTCGGCGTAGAACCAGTTGAAGGTGAAGTTGATGTGCTGCGCGGCGCTCTGGAAGTCCTGGGGGCCCTTGACGTAGTCGGGGTCGTTGAGCATCTGGAAGCCGATGATCGAGTCGGCCTCGTGCAGGTAGGAGGAGCGCAGGGAGGTGTAGGCGACCTTCTTGCCGCCGACGGTCGCCCGGTAGGCCACCGGACCGTACTTCGTGCGCCACACGCGCATGGTGTACGACCCCGCGGCCGTGCCGTCGGCCACCGTGGGCGACCAGGCGTTCTTCTGCTCGACCTGGTCCATGGCCGTGCAGGTGCCGTGGTACAGGTAGTGGTGGTCGTCCTGGCACAGTTCGACGGCGTAGGTGTCGATGATGTCCTGGCCGGACGTGGTGGCGCTCCAGGAGTAGTCCTGGCCACGGCCGAGTTCCACGTACATGCCCAGCCCCGCGAAGGACGCGCCGCGGGCGCTGATGCCCGGGCCCTGTATCTCCTGGAGCATGAGCAGCTGTGGCGCGAAGTAGCCGGTCTGCGGGCCGAACACGGCGACCGGGTGGCCGCTCGCGGTGTGTGCGCCGCTCACCACGAGGGCGTTGGACATGCCCCGGCGGGCCGAGCCGAGCGCCGCCCCGGTGGCCGTGGCGGACATCTTCTCGGCACTCGCCGTGGCCGCGCTGCCCGTGCGGTCGTACACGAGCGGTTCCTCGGTGACCGAGCCGGCGTCGGGCAACGCCCCGCCCTGCGCGTCGGCGGGCTTGGCGGCGTACGGGAAGCTGCGGCCGTCGTGGACGGTGAGAGCGGCCTCGGGGTCGTTGCGTTCGCGGAAGGACTCCCAGACCCGGGTGCCCTCCTCGACGCCGTATTTTGCCTGGGCGGCGAGCAGGGACCGGGCGTTGGCGACCTCGCCGCCCCCGCCGGAGCCGAACAGCGAGCCGATGACGGAGGCGAGGGCCACCATGTCGGTGACCTTGAAGTGGTCTATCGTGCCGGCGTTGGTGATCGAGTCCTTGTGGCCGGTCAGGACGTACTCGCCGGGGAAGTAACGGCCGCTGTCGGAGGCGTCGATGTAGGCGTTGATCCCGGCGAGATAGGCGTTGACGTCGTCGAGGGCCTGCCGGCCGCGCGCGCCGTTCTTCGCGACCGCGTTGTCGATCTGCGCCTGGAGGTCGGCCTCGGTGTAGGGCGCGTCGCGGTAGAACTGCTGCTCCAGGCCCTGGTTGGCGGGGGCGCCGCCCGCGAAGGAGGTCAGCCGGCCGCGGCCCACGTGCCGGAAGACGTCCATCAGCCACAGCCGGTCCTCGGCCGCCGCGTAACCGGCGCCGAACTCGGTGCCGTACCGGGTGGTGCCGGTGATGTGCGGCACGCCGGACTTCTTGTCGCGCACGATCGTCACGTCGCCGCGGCCGGCCGGCTTCTCGGTGGAGGCGACCTGCCCGGCGGGGACGCCGAACGAGGCGTCGTTGAAGAAGGCGTTGATGGTGGCGTCGGTCAGGCCCTTGTAGCCGGTGGCCAGGTCGGCGTAGGGGCCGAGCTGGTCCTCGGCGTGCGACGGCTGGGTGCCGAAGGCCTGGTTGAGCAGGATCTGGGCGAGCGTCGCGTTGCCGTTCTCGCCGGGCGGCACGATGTCCGAACACTGGCCGCCGCAGTAGTCGTTCGGGGCGGTCGCGTCGGCCGCCGCCGCCGCTGTCCGGGTGAAGGGAACGAGGAGACCGGCGACGAGGACGCATACGGACGCGGTCTTCAGGAACCCGGGAAGACGTCGGGACGTTCTCGGTCTGTCAGGGGCAGTACGTGGACTTCGCCGTGGCATGGCGGCTCCTAGCGACAGGGGGTGGCCGAACGTTACCGGCGGTATCCCCACGTTCAAAGGTGAACATGCGTCACTTTCGTGAGTCCGCGAGGAGAACCGGAGAAGAGATGGAGCCGAATCGCCTGTCGATACGTCTATTCGGCGACGTCCGTGCGACGACGACGCCGAAGTGACCGAAGTGCAGGTGCAGGTGTGACGGAGGTGCAGGACGATGGCAGGTTTCCGGAGTCTGGCGAGACAAGTACGCGATCCGCGCTGTGATCTGGCGCTGCGGCGGTACTCACTGCGCAAGTGCCTCGAGAAGTTCGCTCCTTACGGGCATCGCGCGACCTGGGACCATCTGTGCTCCCGGGCGGGCTTCGGCCCGGAGGACCGCTCCCCCGATCCGGCGCGGCTCGTGGCCGCGCTGGAGGAGCTGGAGGAGGCCCGTGACGTCTGGCTCGCCTACGAGACCGACTTCACGGAGCGACGCAAGAAGGAGAAGCACGACGGGCTGCGCCGGCCGGGCAGTGTCGACGACTGGCACCGATTGACCTGGGGCGGCTTCGGGGTCGCCTGGTGCGACGACCCGCGGGTCCACCCCGGCGAACCGCTGGCGGTGGTGCTGCGCCGGCTGATCGCCGCGCTGGAGCGGGCACCGGGCTCGTCCTGCCCGGTGTGCGACGGCGAACGTCTGGTCTGGAGGTACGGCCTGGACCACGAGCCGTCGTCCGGGCCGGTCTGCGCGGACTGCGGCATCCTCGTGCCCCGTCCCGTGCTCACCTCGCGGGCCCTGGAGTACGCCAGGCGGGAGCGCCTGCTCATGTCGGCCTGAGCGGTGGGGTGTCACCGGGCGCGGCCCGAGCGGCGGGCCGGCACCCGGTGCGGGGTGCGCAGGGGATGCCGCACCCCTTCCGCGAGGCGGCCGGCGCGTGGACCGGGGCCGTCGTCGGCGGCGCCCGGCATCATCGGATCATGATTCAGGTATGTCTCAACGGGCGCCGCTCGGCCGTCGACGGCGCGAGGGTGCCGATGTCCCCCGAGGAGCTGGCGCGTGCCGCCGCGGAGGCGGTGGCGGCCGGCGCCTCCTCGGTCCATGTCCACCCCAGGACACCGTGCGGGCAGGACAGCCTCTCCCCGCGCGTCCTCACGCCGGCGCTGGAGGCGATACGGGCCCGGGTGCGGGTGCCGGTCGGGGTGACCACCGGCGCCTGGGCGGAACCGGATCCCGCCGCCCGCCGCGCCCGGGTGCGCGCCTGGCCGGTGCTGCCCGACTTCGCCTCGGTCAACTGGCACGAGGACGGCGCCGAGGAGGTCGCCGGGGAACTGGTCGACCGGGGGGTCGGTGTGGAGGCGGGCATCTGGTCCGGCACGGGGGGCGCGCGCCGGTTCGCTCTCTCGCGGCTCGGGCCGCGGGTGCTGCGGGTCCTGGCCGAGGTGACCGACGCGGATCCGGCGACCGCCGAGGCGTCGGCCCGGGCGCTGCTGGCCGAGCTGGATACGGCGCACGGCCGCCCCGTGCTGCTGCACGGCGAGGAGGGCGGCACCTGGCCGGTGCTCCGGCTGGCCCGGCGGCTGAATCTCGCCACCCGCGTCGGCCTGGAGGACACCCTGTTCCTGCCGGACGGCCGACCGGCCGAATCCAACGCCCAGTTGGTCACGGCGGCGCTGTCCCGGTAGGGGTGTGCCGGTCAGCGGTCCTCGGCGAGGAGCCGGGAGCCGGTCAGGCGGTCACCGAAGACGTCGTCCGGGTTGGACAGGACGCAGTTCTCCAGGGACAGGCATCCGCACCCGATGCAGTCGGCCAGATGGTCCCGCAGGCGGTTCAGCTGCTGGATCCGCTCCTCCAGTTCCGAGCGCCACCTCTCCGACAGCCGCGCCCAGTCCTCCCTGGTCGGCGTCCGTTCCTCCGGCAGTCCGGAGAGCGCCTCGCGGATCGTGGCCAGGGGGATGCCGACCCGCTGGGCCGCGCGGACGAACGCGACGCGGCGCAGGGTGTCGCGGCTGTACCGGCGCTGGTTGCCCGGGGTGCGCCGGCTGGAGATCAGGCCCTTGGCCTCGTAGAAGTGCAGGGCGGACACCGCGGCGCCGCTGCGCGCGGACAACTGGCCGACGGTCAGCTCGTGGATCTTCTCCGGAATCTGGGGCACTCCCCAGAGATTACCCATCCGGCCGGCCGGGCCGTCCGTTGACATCGCCGTCCCGCCCGACCATGCTAAGCAGTTGCTTAGAGACGCGAGCGAGAGGCCGGGAACATGGCAGAACCGAGGATCTTCACCTCCCCCGACGAGCTGCGGGCGGCCGTGGGCGAGCAACTGGGGCACACCGACTGGGTGGAGGTCGACCAGAAGCGGATCGACCTGTTCGCCGAGGCGACCGGGGACCACCAGTGGATCCACGTGGACCCGGAGAAGGCCGCCGCCGGGCCGTTCGGGACCACGATCGCCCACGGCTACCTCACCCTGTCGCTGCTGCCGCTGTTCGGGCCGCAGCTCATCCGGGTCGACGGCGTGAAGATGGGCGTCAACTACGGGACGAACAAGGTCCGCTTCCCCGCCCCGGTGCCGGTCGGCTCCCGGCTGCGCGCCACCGGGACGATCACCGGCGTGGAGGACGTCACCGGCGGGGTGCAGGTGACGGTCGCCTTCACCGTGGAGCGCGAGGGCGGCGACAAGCCGGTGTGCGTCGCCGAGTCGGTGTCCCGGTACTACCTCTGACCCGGGCGGCGGGCTAACTCGCCCCCACCATCCGCAGCACGAGGTCGGCGTAGAGCGCGCCGACCTCCTCGGGGGTGCGCGGGCCGTTCACGGTGAACCACCGGGCCACGTCGATGCACAGCGACAGCACGGCGAGCGTGGTGCCCTGCACGTCCGGCACGTCGAACTCGCCCGAGGCCACGCCGTCCTCGATGATCCCGCGCACCTCGGCGTCCACCTGGCGGCGCAGCGCGACGATCTCGGCGCGGGCGTCGGGGCCGAGGGCGTCGAGTTCGTACTGCACGACCCGCGCGGTGGTCCGCCGGCCGGCGTGCCAGCGGACGAAGGAGCTGACCGCGTCGGCCAGCCGCTCGGACGCGCGGCCCTCGCGGCGGGCCGCCGTGCGCAGGATGTCGAGGGCCTTGTCGTGGCCTATCCGGCTGATCCGGTGGAGCAGCTCTTCCTTGGTCTTGTAGTGGATGTAGAGCGCGGCCGGGCTCATCCCCGCGCGACTCGCGATGTCACGGGTCGTCGTCGCGTGGTAGCCCCGCTCGGCGAAGGCCTCCACGGCGGCGACGAGCAGCCGCCGGGCCGCGTCCGGGGTGACCTCTTCCCACGGCTCCACTTCGCCGCCGGTCGTCTCCTCCGCCGTACTCATCGCTCGTTCGCCCCTCTCGTGACAGGAGCACCACCATACCGCCGACGGTGAGCGGGCGCTTAGCGTAGCCGCCCGGCCAGGTCACCGGGGCAGACGGCGCCTCAGGGCTTGTCGAAGGGGTCGTGTTCGGCGAGCAGCTTCTCCAGGCGCGCCTGGTCGACGCGGCTGACGAGGTACCCGGCCTCCTGGCGGTCCCGGACGACCTTGGCGAGGGTGAAGGCGGAGGTGACGAGGTAGAGGACGGCGATCGCGAGGAAGCCGCGGACCCAGGCGCCGGCGTCCAGCCGGTAGACGCCGATGGCGGTGGCCGCCAGGGCGACGGCGAAGGAGGCGACGGCCTGACCGTGGAAAGCGGCCGTGCTCTGCTGTTTGACCGGTGTGTCGCTCATGGGACACAGCATCGGCGGACGCGGCCCGCGCCACATCCGCCGGGATACTCAGGGACGTACTCAGAACGCCGAGACACCGGTCAGGGCGCGCCCGATGAGCAGCTTCTGGATCTGGCTGGTGCCCTCGTAGAGGGTCATCACCCGGGCGTCGCGCAGGAGTTTGCCGACCGGGTACTCGTCTATGTAGCCGTAGCCGCCGAACACCTGGAGGGCGTTGTTGGCGGCGCGCACGGCGGCCTCGGAGGCGAACAGCTTGGCCTTGGAGGACTCGACGGCGAACGGTTCGCCGCGGTCGACGAGGTCGGCGACCCGCCAGGTCAGCAGCCGGGCCGCGTCCACGTCGACGGCGATGTCGCTGATCAGCTCCTGCACCAGCTGGTGGCGGGCGATCGGCTTGCCGAACTGCTCGCGCTCGCCGGCGTACCGCACGGCCGCGTCCAGGGCGGCCTGGGCGATGCCGACGCAGCCCGCGGCCACCGACATCCGGCCCTTGGCGAGCGCGGACATGGCGACCGAGAAGCCCCTGCCCTCCTCGCCGAGCAGGGCGGACGCCGGGACGCGCACGTCCTGGAGGACGAGTTCGGCGGTGGCCTGGCCGCGCAGGCCGAGCTTGCCGTGGACGGTACGGCGGGTCAGGCCGAGCGTGTCGGCGGGGACGAGGAAGGCGGAGACGCCCTTGTGGCCGGGCGCGTCGGTGGAGCGGGCGAAGAGCAGGACGACATCGGCCCAGGTGCCGTTGGTGATGAACATCTTGGTGCCGTTGATGACGTAGTCGCCGCCGTCGCGGACGGCCCGGGTGGTGAGGCTGCCCGCGTCGGATCCGGTGCCCGGCTCGGTCAGGCCGAAGCAGCCGACGTACGCGCCGGAGGTGAGTCCGGGCAGCCAGCGCCGCTTGTGCTCCTCGCTCCCCCAGGCGGCGATCGTCTTGGCGACGAGCCCGAGGGAGACGGACACGATCCCGCGGACCGAGGAGTCACCGCGGCCCAGCTCCTCCGTGACCAGGCAGTACGCGAGATGGTCGCCGCCCGAGCCGCCGTACTCCTCGTCGATGGTCAGGCCGAGGAAGCCGATCTCGCCGAGTTTCTTCACGATGCCCCGGTCGACCTCCTCGGCCCGGTCCCAGGCGACGACGTGCGGGGCGATGTCGCGCTCCACGAAGTCCCGGGCGAGCTGCCGTACGGCCGTCTGCTCCTCGCTGAGTCCCAGGTTCACCACGAGATCACCCCACACCAGATGTATCTTGAAAGCCGTACATTTAAATTAGCACTGCTAGTTTCTGATCGCAGCCCTACTATGTGCGCCATGGCCCGACCGCGCAAGCCCCTCCTCAGCCCCGACCGGATCGTCGAGACGGCCCGCAACCTCGTGGACCGGGAGGGCCTGGCCGCCGTCTCCACCCGCCGGCTCGCCGCCGAGCTGGGGGTGAGCGGGCCCTCGCTGTACAACCACTTCCGCACCAAGGACGAGATCCTGGAGGCGGTCGCGGACTCGGTGAGCGGGCTGGTGGATCTGTCGATGTTCGAGGACGGCCGGGAGTGGCGGACCGCGCTGCACGACTGGGCCGTCTCCTACCGGGCCGCCCTGCGCGACCACCCGAACATCGTCCCGGTCCTCGCCCGGGGCCCCGGCCGCCGCCCCGCCGCCCTGCGCCTGGCCGACGCGGTCTACGGCGCCATGGTCGACGCGGGCTGGCCGCCGGCGCAGGCGACCTCCATCGGCGCGCTGATGCGGTACTTCATCATGGGCTCGGCGCTCGGTTCGTTCGCCGGCGGCTTCGTGGACGACGCCAGCGCCTACGACCCCGCCGACTACCCCCACCTCGGCCAGGCCCACCTCCTGGCCGAGCAGCAGGAGAAGATCGACGAACGGGCCTTCGAGACGGGGCTGACCGCGCTGCTGGACGGGCTCGCGCGGCAGTACCGGCAGGTACGGGAGGGGGCGTAGGGAGCAGTGCCTCCGGGCTCCCCCGTCCCCCGGGTCCGCCCGGAGTCCCGCCGGGTCCCTCAGAACACCACCAGCGCCCGGCCCCCCTTGCCGGCCAGCATGTTGTCGAAGGCCGCCGGGATGCCCTCCAGGGTGATCCGCTCGGTCACCAGCCGGGAGAGGTCCAGGCGGCCCTCCCGTACGTGGGCCGCGATGACCGGGAGGTCGCGGGCCGGGTCGCTGTTGCCGTAGACGCAGCCGGACAGGGTGCGGCCCCAGTGGAAGAGTTCCAGGGCGTTGAAGGTGACCTGCTCGTCCTTGCCGCCGATGCCGACGACCGTCGTACGGCCGCCCCGGCGGGTGGACTCCCAGGCCGTCCGGATGGAGACCGCGCGGCCCGCGCACTCCACGGAGACGTCGACGCCCTGCTTGCCGGTGAGCGCGCGGATCTCGCGCGCGGTGGTGCCGGAGGCGAGGACGTAGTCCGTGGCGCCGGCCGCGCGGGCCAGCTCCTCCTTGCCGGGGGAGACGTCGACCGCGATGACGCGGGAGGCGCCCGCGATGCGGGCCGACTGGAGGGCGGCGAGGCCGACCCCGCCGACGCCGAACACGGCGACCGTCTCGCCGGGCCGGACCTTCGCCGAGTGGTGGACGGCGCCGTACCCGGTGAGCACGGCGCAGCCGAGGAGGGCGGCGTCCACCAGCGGCACCCCCTGAGGCAGCGGCAGCACGCAGGACGCGGCGACCACCGTCTCCTCGGCGAACGCGGCGACGTTGAGGCCGGGGTGGAGGTCGGTGCCGTCGGTGGTGCGGGCGTGGACGTCCGCGGCGCCGTTCAGGGCGTTGGCGCACAGCCAGACCTCGCCGAGGGTGCAGGCGTGGCAGGTGCCGCAGGACGGCGCCCAGTTGAGGACCACGGACGCGCCGGGCGCGACATGGGTGACGCCCTCGCCGACGGCGACGACCGTGCCGGCGCCCTCGTGGCCGAGGACGGCCGGCACCGGCACCCGCATGGTGCCGTTCGCCAGGGACAGGTCGGAGTGGCAGACGCCGGCGGCGGCCAGGCGTACCCGGACCTGTCCGGGGCCCGGGTCGGGCAGTTCGATCCCGGTGATCTCCAGGGGGGCGCCGATGGCGGGCAGGACGGCGGCTCGTACGGCCATGGGTCTCGGACTCCCTTAGAACTGGAGGGACTTGGTCTGGAGGTACTCCGCGAGTCCGTGCGCGCCGAGTTCCCGGCCGACTCCGGACTGCTTGTACCCCCCGAAGGGCGCGAGGGGGTTGAACCGGCCGCCGTTGATGTCGACCTGGCCGGTGTCCATGCGGCGGGCGAAGGCCACCGCCTCCGCCTCGTCGGCGGCCCAGACGGCGCCCGCGAGGCCGTACACCGTGCCGTTGGCGATGCGCAGGGCGTCGTCCTCGTCCTCGTAGCTCAGGATGGACAGGACCGGCCCGAAGATCTCCTCCTGGGCGATGGTCATCTCCGGGGTGACGTCCGCGAAGACGGTCGGGCTGACGAAGTAGCCCCGCTCGCGCGGTGCTTCGGGGCCGCCGGCGACCAGCCGGGCGCCCTCGGCGATGCCCTTCTCGATGTAGCCGCGCACCCGTGCCCGCTGGCCGGCGTTGACCACCGGACCGATGCGGTCGCCGTACTTGGCGGCGGCGGCCGCGGCCAGCTCGACGGCCTCGGCGTACCGGTCGCGGTGGACCAGCATGCGGGTCCAGGCGCTGCACGTCTGGCCCGAGTTGGACATCACGTTGGCCACGCCGACGTTGACGGCCTTGGCGAGGTCGGCGCTCGGCAGGATGACGTTGGCGGACTTGCCGCCCAGTTCGAGGGCGACCTTCTTCACGGCCGCACCGGCCGCCGCGCCGATCCGCCGGCCGACCGCCGTGGAACCGGTGAAGGAGACCAGGTCGACGCCCGGGTGTTCGGCGAGGGCCTGTCCGGCGACCGGTCCGAGGCCGGTGACCAGGTTGAACACGCCCGCGGGTACGCCCGCCTCGTGCACCGCCTCGGCGAACAGCTGGGCGGTGAGCGGGGTGTCCTCGGCGGGCTTGAGGACGACCGTGCAGCCCGCGGCGAGCGCGGGGGCGACCTTGGCGACGATCTGGTGGAGGGGGTAGTTCCAGGGGGTGATCGCGCCGACCACGCCGACCGGTTCGTGCAGGACGGTGGAGTTGCCGACCCGCTCCTCGAAGGGGTGGGCGGCGGCCAGCTCGGCGTAGGAGCCGGCGACCGCGATCGGCACGCCGGCGTGCACGGCCTGGGAGAACTGCGGCGGTGAGCCCAGTTCGGCGGTGACCGTCGCGGCGATCTCCTCCCTGCGGGTCACGAGGGCGTCGCGGAGGGCGGCCAGGCGTGCGGCCCGCTCGGCCGGGGGCGTGGCCGCCCAGGCGGGCAGGGCGGCGCGGGCGGCCCGGACGGCGGTGTCGACGTCCAGGGCCCCGCCCGCCGGGACCCTGCCGATGACCTGCTCGTCGGCGGGGTTCACGACCTCGATCACGTCCCCGCTGTCGGCGGGGCGCCAGGCGCCGTCGATGTACAGGGCGTCGTGTGCCTTCATGCTGCTTTCCTCCCGGCGGGTCTGCGTCGTCCGGCACACAAACTAGCGGTGATAGTTTTCGGGCGCCAGACATTCCCGGTCCGCAGACGCTTCCGGCACATCATCGCGAAGGGCGTCACGCCCACGACGGCGGACCGGCCGGTACGGTCGGAGAACCCGTACCGGCCGGTCCGCCGGTCACTTCGTCGCGGTCAGGTGGGCGAAGACCACCACGTTGCTGGTGTAGCCGGTCCGCCGGGAGAAGAGGCCGCCGCAGGTGAGGATCCGCAGCTCCGGACGCCCGGAGGGCCCGTAGACCTCCTTGTCGGGGAAGCCCGCCTTGTCGAAGACCTGCACGCGGTCCACGGTGTAGACGGCGGTACGGCCGTCCGCCCGCCGCACCTCCACGGGCTTGCCGGGCCGGACCAGGGCGAGCCCGGCGAACACGGCGGGCCCGGTCCTGGTGTCGCGGTGGCCGACGGCGACCGCGGTGCCCGACTCGCCCGGCGTGGGGCCGCCCTGGTACCAGCCGACCAGCTTGGGCCGGTCGACGGGCGGCGTCTGGAGCTGCCGGTTCGCGTCCAGGCGCAGCGGGGTGACGGGGGCGTCGATCCCGAGGGAGGGCACCCGGAAGGACGTCGGCCGGGACCGGGGCAGCGGGCGCGGCGGGGGCCCCGCGGCTGCGGCGGGCTCGGTGTCGTCCGGGCCGGGGCCCCGTCCGTCGGCCGGGGCGGAGCCCGCGCCGGGGGCGGCCACGGCGTCCGGGCCGCCCGGCCGGCCGGGCAGGGCCGGTCCGCCGTCCCGTCCGCACCGGCTGCCGACCGACACCAGGACGGTCACGAGCAGCGCCGTCCTGGCCAGGCGGTAGGCGCGGGTCCGGTGCCAGGGCCTGCGTCGGCGCCTACGCGGCACCATGGGGCCGCCGGCGGACCACCCGGACGTACACGACACCACTGACGGCGATCAGGCCCACGAGGCCCGCGGCGGCCACCGGCGAGTACGCGGCGGCCGTGTCGATGAGACCGCCGCCGCCCGCGTGCACCCCGCCCTTGGGGCCGCCCGGGTCGCTCTTGCCCCAGGCACCGTCGTTGTGCTGGTCGTCGGCGATCTGGCCGTTCGGGCCCTCGTGCCCCTCCTCCTGGTGCTCGTCCTTGCACCGGACCCGGAAGACCTTCTCCTTGGGGGCGCCCGCCACCACCCAGGTGAGCCGGTACTGACCGTCCGCCAGGCCGAGCGGGTCGGTGTGACCGGCGCCGCCGGCGAGCGGGATGGTGCCCGCGACGGTGGCCGAGGTCGGCAGCGGGGGCTGCGGGGTGATGGTGTAGGCGATGGTGGGCAGCACGTCGAAGTTGACGGCGTCCAGGTAGAACTTGCACACCACCGGATCGTCCTTCGAGACCCCGAAGGGCACGCCCACGCGGTGGATCCTGATGTCGCCGTTCTCCCCCTGGGCCACCGCCGCCGGCGCGGCCACCCACGACGCGCCGGACGCCGCGAGAGCGGAGAGAATGACGGTGGCGCCCGCGCGCGAGCCGAGGCCTCGTGGGAGTTTCAGGGTGGGCATGGATGTTCCTCCGAGTCAGACGATTTTCATACAAATCGCTCTTTCGCCTGGACTCTGCGCCATCCACCCCGCGCGAGCCGGGAGCGACGCCCGACGCGCCGTCAGAAATCGCTCGTACGGCGTAGTCCCGGGCGCTCCGGACGGCCCTCGCCCGCCCGGACGGGCGAACGAGGCCCGTCCGCAGAGCGCAGCGCCACGCCCGACGACACCAGCAGCAGACCCCCCAGCAGCACGAACGGCGCCGCCACCCCCGCCAGACCGGCGACCAGGCCCGCGGCGGCCGGCGCGGCGACCTGGCCGAGCCGGTTCCCGGTCAGCCGCAGGGCGAGCGCGGTGGACCGGGCCTGCGCGGGCGCCGCCCGCACCACCGTCGTCATCGACAGCGGCTGGCCCACCCCCAGGCAGAATCCGAGCGCCGTGAGCATCGCGCCGAGCACCCCCACCGGCACCGGCAGCGCGACCCCCGCGCACAGCAGGGCAGCCAGGAGACAGGTCACGGTGAGCAGCGCCGGCCGGCCGAGCAGCCGGAGCAGCGGCGTGAGGACGAGCCGGCAGGCGAGGGTGGCCCCCGCGCGCAGGCCGAGCAGGACACCGATCACCGAGGGGGCGATGCCCCGGTGCTCGCCGACCACGGGCAGGTAGGCGGTCAGGATGTCGGTCGCGGACAGCACCGACAGGCTGATCAGCATCCCGGCGGGCACGCCCCGGGCACGCAGGATGCCGGCTACCGGCACGCGTGCGCCCCGCCCCGGGCGGGAGGCGACGGCCGTACGGTCCTCCACGCGCCACAGCGACGTGAACGCGACGGCCGCGCCCGCGCCCGCCGTGACGAGGGCGAGCGCGCTGCTGCGCGCCAGGTCCGGGCCGCCGACGAGGGCGCCCGCGGCGACGGGTCCGGCGAGCTGGCCGAGGGCGGCGCCGATGGTGAAGTGGCCGAAATCGCGGTCCTGTTCGTGCGGCGCGGACCGGCGGGCCACCAGCGACTGCGCCCCGATCACGAAGCAGAGGTGGCCGAGGCCCATCACCCCGCTCCACAGGGCCATCGTCCACAGCGAGCCGGCGAGCCCGCTGAGCACACAGCCGCCGGCGATCAGGGCCACGCCCGCCGGGAGCAGGGGCACGCAGCGGCCGTGGTCGGTACGGCGGCCGAGCGGTACGGCCGCGAACAGCGGGAGCAGCGCGTAGGCGCCCGCGATGACACCGACCGCCCGTTCGTCGGCGCCCGGCGCGAGGGCCCGGTAGGAGACGGCGGGCCGGGCCATCGACACCGCCCCCTGCGCGCAGCCGAAGGCGATGACGAGGCGCAGCAGCCAGCCGCGGTTCCCACCGGACCCCATGGACACGACCTCCGTCGCGAGCGGTCAGAGGATGCCGAACACGATGGCCGCGCCGAGCACCACCAGGGACGTGAGCGCGGCCCACTTGACCACGAACCGGGTGTGGTCGCCGAACTCGACCTTGGCCATGCCGACCAGGACGTACACGGCGGGGACGAGCGGGCTGGACATGTGCAGGGGCTGGCCGATGATCGAGGCGCGGGCGATCTCCAGGGAGGAGACGCCGTGCGCGTGGCCGGCCTCAGCGAGCACCGGCAGGACACCGAAGTAGAAGCCGTCGTTGGACATGAAGTACGTCAGCGGGATGCTCAGCACGCCGGTGACGGCGGCCATGTGCGGGCCCATGCCGGCGGGGATGTTGTCGACCAGCCACCCGGCCATGTGGTCGACCATGCCGGTGCCCTGGAGGACGCCGGTGAAGACGGCGGCGGCGAACACCATGCCGGAGACGTTGAGGACGTTCTCGGCGTGGGCGGCGACGCGGGCCTTCTGGTCGGGCATGTGCGGGAAGTTGACGGTCAGGGCGAGGGCCGCGCCGAGCAGGAACAGCACCGGGATCGGCAGCCACTCCATGATCATGGCGGTGAGCAGGACGACCGTGAGCAGCGCGTTGAACCAGTACAGGCGGGGGCGCAGGGTGGCGCGGTCCGGGTCCAGGCCCTGCAAGCCGTCGTCCTCGGGCTCGCCGGGTGAGGCGTCGGTGACGGCGGGGCCGCCGGCGCTCTCCACGCCGTTGCCGGAGGCCGGACCCCCGGCGCCCGTCGTGCCCTTGCCGGTGCCCGCACCGGCGCCGGCGCCGGCCAGTACGGTCTCGGTCTCCTCCACCAGGACCTCGTCCAGCGTGAGTACGCCGAGCCGCCCGCGCTCGCGGCGGCCGAGGACGAAGGCGAGGGCGAGGACGAACGCCAGCCCCACGGCCAGCGCCGGGATCATCGGCACGAAGATGTCGCTCGCGTCGACCTTCAGCGCGGTGGCGGCCCGGGCGGTGGGTCCGCCCCAGGGCAGCGTGTTCATCACGCCGTTGGCCATGGCGGCGACACCGGTCATCACGACCAGGGACATCTTCAGGCGCTTGTACAGCGGGTACATCGCCGACACGGTGATCATGAACGTGGTGGAGCCGTCGCCGTCCAGGGAGACGATCGCGGCGAGGACCGCGGTACCGACGACGATGCGCAGCGGGTCGGCCTTGCAGAACTTCAGGATGCCCCGCACGACCGGGTCGAAGAGGCCGACGTCGATCATCACACCGAAGTAGACGATCGCGAACATGAGCATCGCCGCGGTGGGGGCGAGGCTGGTGACGCCGTCGATGACGTAGTCGCCGAGCTTGGCGCCCTTGCCCACGAACACACAGAACAGCGCGGGTACGAGCACGAGCGCCGCGATCGGCGACATCTTCTTCAGCATGATCAGGACCAGGAAGGTCGCGATCATGGCGAAGCCGAGGATGGTCAGCATGAAATGGATACCTAACGTTCGCCCTTGAACATCCCACCTGGGGGCCGGCGGTGCGTTGACGTTAGGTCCGGTCAAACGGCGTTAACAAGTGGTTGACGTGCGAGCAATAAGCGCAGAAGTCCAGGTCACGGCAGTGTGACGACCTCGACGGGGATGCCGTTGAGCACCGCGTTGCCCGACAGCGGGTCGAGCAGGCTGCCGTCGAGCAGCTGGTTGACGTTGACGCCCGGGACGGTGGAGGCGTGGCCGAGCCGGGTGCCGGGACGGTCGTGGCCCCAGCCGTGCGGCAGGCTCACCACCCCGGGCCGGACACCGTCGGTGACCTCGGCGGGGGCGACCACCTCTCCCCCGGCGCCCCTGACGCGGACGCCGGCGCCGTCCCGGACGCCGAGCCGGGCCGCGTCCTCGGGATGGATGTGCAGGGTGCAGCGGTTGCTGCCGCCGGTCAGGGCGGGCACGTTGTGCATCCAGCTGTTGTTGGAGCGCAGATGGCGGCGGCCGACGAGGACGAGTCCCGCGGGGCGCTCGCGCAGGGCCCGGCGCAGCCGGGGCAGGTCGCCGGCGATCGGCTCGGGCAGCAGCTCGATCCTGCCGCTGCGGGTCCGCAGCGGCTGCGGGAGGCGGGGGCGCAGCGGGCCGAGGTCGATGCCGTGCGGGTGGGCGAGCAGCCGGGCCAGGCTCAGCCCGTCGGGCCGGGCGCCGAAGCCGTCGCCGTACGGGCCGAGGCGGAGCATCAGGTCGAGCCGCCGCTCGGGGCCGTTGTCGCCGGTGAGCCGGTCGGCGAGGGCGCGCGGGTCGCGGCCGTGCACCGGCGCGTGCTCGTCCTGGACCGCCTTGGCGAGCGTCCGGTCGATGACCATCGCGTCGACGGCGGCCGGATCCGTGCCGTGCATGCCGGAGACCGCCAGGACCAGCCGGGCCAGGATCTCGCTCTCGGCCATGCGGCCGGGCTCCAGCGGGACGGCGGGGCGGGTGTAGCGGACCTGGTTGCGGACGGCGAGGGTGTTGAAGGCGAAGTCGTGGTGCGGGCTCTGGGCGGGCGGGGGCGGGGGCAGGACGACGTGGGCGTGGCGCGAGGTCTCGTTGAGATACGGGTCGACGCTGACCATGAAGTCCAGGGAGGCCAGGGCCTTGTCGAGCCGGTCGCCGTCGGGCGCGGAGAGCACCGGGTTGGCGGCGACGACGATCAGCGCGCGGACCGGTTCCCCGGTGCCGGTCGCCGTGTCGATCTCCTCGGCGAGCGCCGACAGGGGCAGTTCGCCCTTGGCCTCCGGGTGCCGCCCGACCCGGGAGTGCCAGCGGCCGAGGGCGAAGCCGCGGCCGGGGCCCGCCGGGCGGGGTGCCCGGTCGGTGGCGGCCTGCGGGAAGAGGGCGCCGCCCGGGCGGTCGAGGTTGCCGGTGAGGATGTTGAGGACGTCGACCAGCCAGCTCGCCAGGGTGCCGTGCGGGACGGTGCAGCTGCCGATGCGGGCGTAGACGGCGGCGGCCGGGGCGGCGGCCAGTTCACGGGCCAGGGTGCGGATGACCTCGGCGTCCAGGTCGCAGGCGGGGGCCACGGCCTCGGGGGTGAAGTCGGCCAGCGCGGCGCGCAGTTCGGCCAGGCCCTCGACGTGCGGGGCCAGCTCCCCGAGGTCGGCCAGGTCCTCCGCGAAGAGGGTGTGGGCCATCGCGGCGAGCAGCAGGGCGTCGGTGCCGGGGCGTATCGCCAGGTGCCGGTCGGCGAGCTTGGCGGTGCGGGTGCGGCGCGGGTCCACGACGGTGAGCCGGCCGCCGCGGGCCTTGAGCGCCTTGAGCCGGCCGGGGAAGTCGGGGGCGGTGCACAGACTGCCGTTGGACTCCAGGGGGTTGGCGCCGATCAGGAGCAGGTGGCCGGTGTGGTCGAGGTCGGGCACCGGGATGGCGTTGGGGTCGCCGAACAGCAGCCCGCTGGATACGTGCTTGGGCATCTGGTCGACCGTCGAGGCGGTGAACAGGCTGCGGGTGCGCAGGGCGCCGAGCAGCACCGGCGGGTAGAGGGCACCGGCCATGGTGTGCACGTTGGGGTTGCCGAGCACCACGCCGACGGCGTCCGGGCCGTGGCGCTCCACGACCGGGCCGAGGCCGGCGGCGACCGCGTCGAAGGCCTCCTCCCACGTGGCCTCGCGCAGGACGCCGTCCTTTCGGACGAGCGGGGTGCGCAGCCGGTCGGGGTCGGCGTCGACGGCGCCGAAGGAGGCGCCCTTGGGGCAGATGAACCCCTTGCTGAAGACGTCATCCCGGTCGCCGCGGGCGCCGGTGACACGGGTGCCCTCGACGGTGAGGGTCAGCCCGCAGGTGGCCTCGCACAGGGGGCAGATTCGCAGGGCGGTGCGGGACACGGGTCCTCCGGAGGGTCGGCGGTGGCTCACCCGGGCCCGGACGGGGGCGGGCGGGCTCGGACGGGGGTGGACGAGCGCGAGCGGGCACGGACGGGCCCGGGCAGGCGCCGGTGGCGCGGACGGGCTCGCTCGGAGCATACCGACCGGTATGCCCGCTGGGGAGTCCCGGTGGCCGGCCGTTCAGTCGAGCGCGCGTCCCAGATAGGCCCGCAGCAGCTGCCGGGTCTCGGCGATGATCGCGTCGTCACCCTGCGGATCGATGCGGAAGGCAAGCTGGACGAGGGTGTCGGCGCTCTCCACGGCGACCAGGAAGACCCGGCGCAGTTCCTCGTCGGGGGTGCGGGAGAGATAGCCGGAGAGCAGGTCGGTCAGCCGGTCGGCGACCCGGGTGTTGGGCTCGTTGTGGCGGCTGCCCACCGGGATCTGGTTGCCGAAGTCGACCAGGGAGAAGCCGGGCGCGGTGCGTTTCATCGCCAGGTACTCGTCCAGGACGGCGTCCATGGCGGCCCGCCAGTCTCCTCCGCCCGCGCCCCCGCCCGCGGTCTCCCGCGAACGGGTGTGGGCGCCGCCATCCCCGTCCTTCAGCCGCTCGGTGACACGCTCGACGTACCGCTCCAGGTTGCGCTGGGCGAGGGCGTCGGCCATCTGCCGCTTGTTGCCGAAGAAGCGGTAGACCGAGCCGATGGGGACCCCGGCGCGCTGGGCGACGGCGCGGGTGCTCAGGGCGTCGTAGCCGACCTCGTCCAGGAGTTCGGCGCAGGCGTCCAGGATTCTGGTCAGCCGTTCGGCGCTGCGCCGCTGGACGGGCGCGCGGCGGAGCGAGGTCGCGTGGGGCACGGACTTCATGATGCCTTTCCGCCGGGGTCCGGTGAAGCTCGTCCCACAGTACGGAGAAGGATGGCCGATGCACTCATCTGCCGGCGCCGGGGGTCGCGCCGGCGGCCGGGGCCGTCCCCGCGTCCGCCTCCGCCGCGTGCGCCTGCGCCTCGGCCGCGTCCACCCCAGCGGCGTCCGCCCTCGCCGCGTCCGGCCCGGCGCCCGGCGCCGCCGCCGCCTCCGCGCCCGACACCGTGACGTCGGCGGTGCTCTCGACCGGCTTGCCCCGTACGGCCCACACGGTGCCGTCGTCCGCGTACAGCCGCGCGGTGACGTGGTGGGTGCCGTGCGGGACGAGGGCGGCGGCCAGGTGGAACGCGGGGGTGCGCGGCCGGGCGACGCGACGGCCGTCGACGAACAGGGAGACGACCCCGCGCCCGGTGACCGCGACCGGCCGGACGCCGGGCGCGGAACAGCGGAAGCGGCGGAACGCCAGCCGCACGTCCCAGCCGCCGCCGGCGGCCGGGGTCACCTCGATGCCGACCTCGGGGGCGTCCTTCCTGGCCACCTCGCGCAGATTCCGGCCGGTCCCGTCGGTGACGTCCAGCACCGTTCCCGCCGGTGGGGACGGGACCGTGCCCCCGTGCGCCTCACCCGTCGCGCAGGCCGCCGCTCCGAGCGGCAGCAGGACGCACACGGCGAGCGCGGCGAGAGGTTGACGCGTCGACTTGATCCACGGCATGGCCGGGAGCGTAGAACACCGCCCGGGGACCCCGGATCCCCCTCAGGTCGGGTTGTCCCCCTACCCCGGAGGGAGGAGCCGGGACCCTCTTGCGCAGTCCCCCGATTGATTCCTACGGTGATGCATAGGAATCAGCGGCACAAAGGGAGCGATGATGAGCGGGGACGCGCGGAAGACCGCCGAGGGGCTGTCGTATCTCACCGGGTTCGGCAACGAACACGCCTCGGAGGCGGTGCCGGGCGCCCTGCCCGAGGGCCGCAACTCGCCGCAGCGCGCACCGCTCGGGCTGTACGCGGAACAGCTGAGCGGTACGGCGTTCACCGAGCCGCGGGCGTACAACCGCCGCTCCTGGCTGTACCGCGTCCGCCCGTCGGCCGCGCACCCGGCGTTCGCCCGCACCGGCAACGGCGCGCTGCGCACGGCCCCCTTCACCCAGAGCGTGCCCGACCCCAACCGGCTGCGCTGGAACCCGCTGCCCGAGCCCCCGGCGGGCACCGACTTCCTCGCCGGCCTGTGGACGCTGGGCGGCAACGGCGACGTGAGTCAGCGCACCGGCATGGCCGTGCACCTCTACCACGCCGATGCCTCGATGGAGCGGGTCTTCTCCGACGCGGACGGGGAGCTGCTGATCGTGCCCGAGCGCGGCGGACTGCTGCTGCACACCGAGTTCGGCCGGCTCCATGTGGAGCCCGCCGAGGTGGCACTGATTCCGCGTGGGGTCCGCTTCCGTGTGGAACTGCTGGACGAGTCGGCGCGCGGTTATGTGTGCGAGAACTATGGGGCGCCGTTCCGGCTGCCCGACCTCGGCCCGATCGGCGCCAACGGGCTCGCCGCGCCCCGGGACTTCCGGGCGCCGGTGGCGGCCTACGAGGACGTGGAGGGGCCGGTGGAGGTGGTGAACAAGTTCTGCGGCAACCTGTGGGCCGCGACCTACGACCACAGCCCCCTGGACGTGGTCGCCTGGCACGGCAACTATGTGCCGTACGTCTATGACCTGCGCCGCTTCAATGTGATCGGCACCATCTCCTACGACCACCCCGACCCGTCCGTCTTCACGGTCCTCACCTCGCCCTCGGACACCCCGGGCCTGGCCGGTGTCGACTTCGTCGTGTTCGCGCCGCGCTGGCTGGTGGGCGAGGACACCTTCCGGCCGCCGTACTTCCACCGGAACGTGATGAGCGAGTACATGGGCCTGATCGAGGGCGCGTACGACGCGAAGGCGGAGGGTTTCGTGCCCGGTGGCGGCTCGCTGCACAACATGATGTCGGCGCACGGTCCGGACCGGGAGACGTTCGACCGGGCGAGCGCGGCCGAGCTGAAGCCGCAGAAGATCGACGACGGGCTGGCGTTCATGTTCGAGACCCGCTGGCCGGTGACCCTGACCCCGCTCGCGGCCCGGGCGGACCACCTACAGCAGCGCTACGACGACGTGTGGCAGGGGCTCGAGCGCCACTTCCGGGTGTGACGGCCGCATTGCGCCGACCGCTCACCGACAGGTACGGATAGCCGCGTGACCTCCTTCGCTCCGGATTCGATCGTCCTGAACCGCAAGCTGCCGCTGTGGTACCAGGTGTCGCAGTCACTGCGCGCCTCGATACTGGGCCGCTCCCCCCAGGACCCGCTGCGCCTGCCGACGGAGGAGCGGCTCGCGCAGCACTACGGGGTGAGCGTGCTGACCATGCGCCAGGCGCTGAAGGAACTGGAGGACGAGGGGCTGATCAGCCGGCACCGGCGGCGCGGCACGTTCATCGAGCCCGGGGTCCGGCGCGGGGCTCCCGTGCGGCTGCTGGGCTCGGTGGACGCCATCGTGGCCCAGCAGTCCGGGATGACGGCCGAGCTGCTGGAGCACGGCCCGGTGCCGGTGCCGGCCGGGCTCGCCGAATACTTCCCGGACCTCGCGGAGGTGACGGCGTACCACCGCCTGCGCAGCGACGAGAAGACCGGCGAGCCGACGAACCACGCCGTCAACCACATCCGTCCCGACCTGGCCGCGCTCATCGACCCGGACGACCTCGTCCGCTGGCCGATGACCAAGGTGCTGCGGGACGTGGTGCGGGCGGACATCAGCCGGATCACGGACACCGTGGAGGCCCGCCTCGCCGACCCCGAGACGGCCCGCCTGCTGGAGGTCCCGCTGCTCAGCCCGATCCTGCACTACACGGGCGTGACCTACGACACCGAGGGCCGGGTGCTGGACGTCGCCGTCATCCACTACCGGGGCGACCGCTTCTCGTTCACGGTCACGCTGGACGCCTGAGCGTTCCACCGGGCGGACCGTGAGGAACCGCCCGGCGGTCCGCGGGAGTCGGGCCGGCCGGTCCCCACGGACCCGGCACAACCGCCCGCGGGCCCCGTGACGGCCGTCCGCTGGCCTGTCTCGACCTCTGCGGGCCCGTCACGGCCGTCCACCCCCGCCCCCTCACAGCCGTGGGCATGCCTGTCACAGCCGCCCGCCGACCCCTCGCGGCCATCCGGGGCCTGTCACGGCCGTCCGCGATGCTCACAGTCGTCCGGGGGGCCTGCCACAGCCGTCCGGGGACCCGCAATGGCAGGCCACCGCCCGATCGCAGCCATCCGGGGCCTATGCCACGGCCACCACCGACCCCTCACAGCCGTCCGCATGCCCGTCACGGCCGCCCGCCGACCCCTCACCAGCCGTCCGGGGCCCATGCCACGGCCATCCGCCGGCCCCTCGCGGCCCCGTCCCCGGGTGCCTCACGGCCGTCCACCGGCCCCTCACGGCCGTCCATAGGCTCGCCCCGGCCACCCGCAGGCTTGCCCGGGCCGGTCGCGGGGCCACGCCGGCCGGTCGCTCCCGCGGCTGAGCCGCGTATCGCGCGAGGCCCCCGCCCGCGCCGGACCGCTGTCGTACGATGCCCGGCGTGACGCACGACGACGCTCCGCTGCTGGCGGACCTCATGCCGTGGTCGGTCGCACCCCTGCGGCTGGGCCGCGGCTGGCCGGTGGCACCGGACCCGGCGTCCCTGCGGGCCCGGTGGGACGCCCTGCTGAAGGCCGCGGGGCCGGACCGGGAGGCGCTGTTCGAGCCGAGCCGCGCCCGCACGCTCACCTCGGCGGTGGGCCAGCTGCCCGGCCAGGCCGGCGGCACACGACGGCTGGTGCGCGCCGAGGGTCCCTGCGCGGAGCCCGTCCGGGTGCTGGCCGCCCCCTTCGACGAGCAGTGGCTGATCCCGGACCACCGGCTGATCGACGCCGCCCGCCCGGAGCTGTGGCGGGTGGCGGACGCGCACCAGGTGTTCACGGTGGAGACGGGCGACGCCGGTACCCCGCTGCTGGCGACCTCGATGCTGCCCCTGCTGCGCACCGGCCGGGTCCGCCCGCTCCACCGCCGCCCCGGCGGCACGGAACCCAATCTGGCGCCCGGTCTGGCGGACCACCTCGCGGCCCGGCTGGGCACGTCCCCGACGGCGCCGGACGTGCTGGCGTGGATCCTGGCGGCGGTCCGCCCGGACCTCACCGTGCCGCTCACGGCGGACCCCGAACTGTGGTCCACGGGCGTGGGATTGGGCCGCCGCATGCTGTGGCTGTTGCGCCGCGACGGCGAACGCCCCAAGCTGCCGGGCGGCCGCCGCCCCTACGTCCGCGCGCCCCTGCCGAGCCGCCCGTCGGCCCTGCGCTACGACCGTGACGAGGAGACGCTGCACCTCGACGAGGGCCGTGTCTCTCCGGTGCCGCCGGAGGCCTGGGACCTGGAGGTGGCCGGAGTACGGGTCCTGGAGACCTGGTTCGCGGCCCGCACGGCCCCGCCCGAGCCGGGCACGCTCGCCGCGGTCCGCCCGGCGACCTGGCCGCAGTCCTGGACGTCGGAACTGCTGGAACTGATCACGGTTCTGGCGCTGCTGGCGGAACTGCGTCCGCTGCGGGCCGCGTTGCGGATGACGTCACCGGTCACGGCGGCCGACCTGCGCGACGCCGGCGTCCTCCCGCCACCGCGGCGGTCCCGCCGTCCGGCCTCGGTCCTGGACCACCACGAGGAGGGCCCGGAGGGCCAGTTCGCGCTTCTCTAGCCCACGCTGCCCGGCCGGTGCGGCGCGAACGCGTCCAGCACCCGCTCCAGCGCCCGCTGGAACACCGCCTCCATGTCGATCGGCCCCGGGTCCTCGCTGAACGCGGCCGCCATCCTCGGGTACGCGCCGGAGGCGATCCGGTCGCCCAGGTAGGCGATGCGCACCGCGTTCTCCTCGTCCTCGGACCAGGGCAGGGCACGCACCCGCTCGGCGGTGTCGAGTTCGTTGCGGACGTACGCCGTCACGACACCGTTCAGCATCGCGATGAGTTCGAGCTTGGTGCCGTACGGCAGGTCCAGCGGGTCCAGGCAGGCGAGGCAGTGCTCCAGGTACCGCAGGGCGTGCGGGCTGAAGCCGTACACCGGTGACATCAGCCGCGGTACCCACGGGTGGCGGTGCATCAGCGCCCTGGTCTCGTGCGCCACCCGCAGGAGGTCCGCCCGCCAGTCGCCGCAGGGCTCCCACGGGACGTGCTCGGCGCTGACCGCGTCCACCATCAGCTCGTGCAGATCCTCCTTGCGCGGGACGTAGTTGTACAGCGACATGGTGCCGCAGCCCAGCTCGGCCGCGACGTGCCGCATCGACACCGCGTCGAGCCCCTGCGCGTCGGCGATCCGGACGGCGGCGGCGGCGATGTCGTCGCGCGTGTACGCCGGCTTCGGGCCCCGGCCCGCGCGCTCGGGACGCGTCCAGATCACCTCGGGAACGGCCCCTCGGACTGCCATCGGTCAATCACCTCACCATCATCGTAGTTACGTACGGCGTACGTAGTGCGGTAGGGTCACCGCATGACTACTACGTACGCTGTACTTAGCGAGGGTCTGGAGAAGCGCTTCGGCGCGGTCCACGCCCTGCGCGGGCTGGATCTGGCCGTCGCCGAGGGCACGGTCTGCGGGCTGCTGGGGCCGAACGGGGCGGGGAAGACGACGGCGGTACGGCTGCTGACCACGCTGCTGCGGCCGGACGCGGGGTCGGCGCGGATCGCCGGGCACGATCTCACCCGGGAGGCGGCGGCCGTACGGCGCCGGATCGGGGTCACCGGCCAGTACGCCTCGGTCGACGGGGACCTCACCGGCCGGGAGAACCTGCGGCTCTTCGCCCGGCTGCACCGGGTGCGCGGTCCGGCCGCCCGCGCGGACGAGCTGCTGGAGCGTCTCGGCCTGACCGAGGCCGCGGACCGGAGGGCGTCGACGTACTCGGGCGGCATGCGGCGCCGGCTGGATCTCGCGGCGAGCCTCCTGCGGCGGCCCGACGTGCTCTTCCTGGACGAGCCGACCACCGGGCTCGACCCGGCCAGCCGCGCCCGTATCCACCAGGCCGTCCGCGAGCTGCGGACGGAGGGCACGACCGTGCTGCTGACCACGCAGTACCTTGAGGAGGCCGACCAACTGGCCGACGACATCGCCCTGGTGGACCGGGGGCGGGTCGCGCACACCGGCTCGCCCGCCGGGCTCAAGGCGCTCATCGGGTCGCACGCGGAGGCGGTGGTCGCGGACGGCACGGCCCTGTCCGGCGCCGCGGCCGTGCTGCACCGCCTGACCGGCACCGAGCCCGCGCTCGACCACGAGCGGAACACCGTCGGCGCGGTGACCACCGACCCGACCCTGACCCTGCCCCGCCTGGTGCGTGAACTGGACGCGGCCGGCGTGCCGTTGCTCGACGCGAGCATCCGGCCACCCACCCTCGACGACGTCTTCCTGCGGCTCACCGCGGGATCCGCGGACTGCAAGGAGGCCGCCGCGTGAACGCGTCGGCGTACGACGGACTGGCGATGGCGGGCCGGCAGCTGCGCCGGGTGCGCAACAACCCGGGCCTGGCGATCCTGACCCAGATGATGCCGGTCAACATGCTGCTGTTCTTCGGTTACGTCTTCGGCAGCGCCCTGGCGATGCCCGGCCGCGAGTACCGCTCCTTCCTGGTGCCCGGGCTGCTCGTCGCCACCGCCGCCGGCGGGCTGATGACCGGCATGTTCCAGGCCGCCCAGGACACCCACCGGGGGGTGGCGGACCGGTTCCGCACGATGCCGGTGAGCCGGGCCGCCGTACCGCTCGGACAGGCCGTGGCGGACCTCGTCGTCACCACCGCCGGCACCGTGCCGCTGCTGCTGGTGGGGCTCGCGGTGGGCTGGCGGATCGAGGGGAGCGCGCCCGGGGCCGCCGGGGCCGTGGGACTGCTGCTGCTCTTCCGGTTCGCGTGCACCTGCGCGGGGATCTTCCTGGGCCTGCTCACCCGCAGCGAGGAGGCGGCCGGCCAGCTCGGCGCGGCCTCGTTCCTGCTGCCGCTGCTGTCCGACGCCTACATCCCGGCGGACAACCTGCCCGGCTGGCTGCGCACGCTCGCCGAGTGGAACCCGATCAGCGCGGTGACGACCGCCCTGCGGGAACTGTTCGGCAACGCGCCGGTACCGGACGGCGCGGCCTGGCCGGTGGCCCACCCGGTCGCCGGGGCGCTCGCCTGGAGCCTCGCCCTGACCGCGCTGTTCCTGCCGCTCGCGGTGCGCAGGTACGCGCGGGGCGGATGAGACCCCACTGCTGACAAAGTCGCCGCTCAGGGGCCATGATCCGGGCATGGATCAGCCGATGGACCCGTACCCGCGTCAGCCCCTGCCCCTGGCGGGCATCACCGTCGTCGCCGTCGAACAAGCCGTGTCCGCGCCCTTCGCGACCCGGCAGCTCGCCGACCTGGGCGCCCGGGTCATCAAGGTGGAGCGGGTCGACGGCGGCGACTTCGCGCGCGGCTACGACACGGCGGCCGGCGGTCTCGCCTCGCACTTCGTGTGGTGCAACCGCGGCAAGGAGTCCCTCGCCCTGGACCTGAAGGACCCGCGCGGCCTCGACGTCGTACGGCGGCTGGTCGCGGACGCGGACGTGTTCGTGCAGAACCTCGCGCACGGCGCGGCGGCCCGGCTCGGCCTGGACGCGGCCACGCTCTGCGCCGCGCACCCTCGGCTGGTCGCCGTGGACATCTCGGGCTACGGCGGCTCGGGGCCGTACGCGGACAAGCGGGCCTACGACATGCTGGTGCAGTGCGAGGCGGGCCTGGTGTCGGTGACCGGGACGCCGGAGCAGCCGGTGAAGGCGGGGATCCCGGCGGCGGACATCGCGGCGGCCATGTACGCGTTCTCGGGGGTCCTGGCCGCTCTCGTGCGGCGCGGGACGACCGGGCGGGGCGGGCCGGTGGAGGTGTCGATGCTGGAGTCGCTCGCCGAGTGGATGGGGCATCCGCTGCACCACGCGATGCACGGGGGCGAGCCGCCGGCGCGCACCGGACTGGCGCACGCCGTCATCGCCCCGTACGACGCCTATCCGACGGCGGACGGCGGGCGGGTGCTGCTGTCGGTGCAGAACGACCGGGAGTGGCGGCGGCTCGCCGGACAGGTCATGGGCCGTCCCGAGCTGGGCACGGATCCGGCGTACGCGACCAACGCGGCCCGGGTGGCGCACCGGGAGGGCACCGACGCCCTGGTCGCGCGGGCGCTGGGGGCACTGGGCACCGAGGAGGCCCTGGCGCGGCTGGAGAAGGCCGGCATCGCCTGTGCGCGGCTGCGGGACCTGCACGAGCTGGCGGAGCATCCGCAGCTGGCGGCCCGGGAGCGGTGGCGTCAGGTGGGTTCGCCGGCCGGGCCGCTGAGGGCGCTGCTGCCGCCCATCACACTGCCGGGCGGGGACGAGGCGCGGATGGGCGACGTGCCCGCGCTCGGGCAGCACACCGGGGCGCTGCTACGCGCCGTGGGGATGACGGACGACGAGATCGCAGCGCTGCGCCGGGACGGTGTGGCGGCCTGAGCGCGGGCCTCCCCGCGCGGTGGCCGCTTCGGTGGGCGGGTGACCGCTCGGTGGCCGCTAGTGGCCGCCGAACAGCGAACGGCGCAGCCGGCGCAGCGGCGCGAAGAGGGAGACGCGACTGACCCGCCTGCCCCGGTCACTGCGCTCGTGCACGGCGCTGCGCGCCGTCAGTTCACGCATCAACGAGGTCGCCTCGATCGTCTCCCGCTGCGGTATGGCGGGACCCGCCAGTACCGACAGATGGCGGTCGAGGCGCGAACTGGTCGCGCTGCTCCCGCAGGTGATCGCAGGGACCCTGGCCCTGCTGCGCACTGTTATCTGCTCCATGTCACTCCCCACCCGTACGAGTCCACCCGGCCCGGGCAGGGTAACCCTATCGCCCCAGTGGGGCACGCGTGTATCTCGGCCACACGATTCACCTTCCCTGTAAGGGGGTTGACCATCCCTCGCCGACTACTCTCCGAATCCGACCGATTCCAGGGTGAGTTGGACAATCGGCTGGCCCGTGGGCCGCGCTGAGCCGCCGTCAGGCTCGACGGTCACGGCGAGTGACGTCGAGGAGGTGTCGAGGCCCCGCGCGACCAAGGGCGTGTCGCCCGCGAAGAGCCCCAGGGAGCGCGGTTGCGCGCGGGGACGCATGAGCCAGAGCTGGTGCACGCGCCCGCCGGCCGGGGCGCCGTGCCCGCTGAGGGTGACGACGGCGTCCCGCCCGGAGGCGGAAGCGATCACTCCGATCCGGCGGCCCCGCGCGTCCTCGCTGCTCGCCGCCCGGGCGTCGGGAGCGGCCAGAACGTGGGCGATCTCACGTGCCCGCTCCTGCTCGGCGGCCAGCCGGTCCCCGGTGCGGTGCGCCTGGACCGCGAAGAGGGAGGCGACGACGAGGGCGGCGGTGGCGGTGGCCGTGGCGAACGGCGCGAACAGAGGGCGCCCGCGGGGGGCGTGCGCGCGTCCCGGCGGAGGCCGGACACCCCAGACGTGCGGCGGCAGCCGGCGCGCGCCCTCCGGGGCCGGTGCCTGCTCCTGCGGGGTGGTGCGCACGGCGGCCAGCACCCTCTCCCGCAGGGCGGCCGGCGCGGGGACCGCCGCGGACCAGGCGAGCCGCACCGCGTCCTCGGCCAGGTCCCGGACCTCGGCGGCGCAGCGGTCGCAGCCCGCCAGGTGTTTCTCGAAGCGGCGCCGCTCGCCCGGTTCGAGGGCGTCGAGCGCGTAGGGAGCGGCGAGCGAGTGCGGGTCCTCGCGGCGCACCAGTGCCCGAAGGATGCTCATACGGCGCCTCCGAGGCACTGGCGCAGCCGGGTGAGCCCGTCGCGCATCCGCGACTTGACCGTGCCGAGCGGCAGCGAGAGCCGCTCGGCCACCTCACGGTAGGTGTAGCCGTCGTAGTAGGCCAGGGTGACGGACTGGCGCTGGAGGGCGGTCAGCCGGTTCAGGCAGCGGCGCACCCACTCGCGTTCCAGGCCGGCCTCGACCTCCTCGGCGACGTGGTCGAACGCGGGTTCCCCGGCGCGCAGGGCCTCGCGCTGCTCGCGTTCCCCGGCCGCGCGGGCGCTGCGCACCCGGTCGACGGCCCGGCGGTGGGCGAGGGTGAGGACCCAGGAGAGGGCGCTGCCCCGGCCGGGGTCGAACCGGGCGGCGGAGCGCCACAGTTCGAGCAGCACCTCCTGCGCGACCTCCTCGGACTGGGCGGGGTCGCGCACCACCCGCCGGACGAGCCCGAACACCGGCCCGGAGACCAGTGCGTACAGGTCCTCGAACGCCCGCTGGTCGCCGCGCGCCACGCGCACCAGCAGATCGTCCGCCCCCACGCGGGCCCCCTCCCCGTGCCCGCAGCCGGTCCTTCCCCGCACACCGCGCATCCGCACCGAGACACACCTCCCGGGAGACATACGGATCCGCGGGCCTGAAACGCGGGCCGTCCGGCGCCGGAAAATTTTTCCGCGCCGACCGATCCGAACGGCGTGACCGCTCCGTATATCCGTCCGTCAAGGCAAGACGGCACTGAGGACGGACGGCATGACACCTCTCTTCTCCAGGAGCGGCACAGGACGCAAGGGCCTGGTCTCGCTCATATGTGGCGCGCTGGCCGCCGGAGGGCTCGCAGCCGCCGGCGTCGCCACGCTGGAACCCGGGGCGGCCTCCGCCTCCTCCCACCGGGAGGCGCCACTGATCTCGGGGACCCCGCAGTACGACAACACCGATCTGTACGCGTTCGTCAGCCCGGACAAGCCGGACACGACGACGATCGTGGCGGACTGGATCCCCTTCGAGGAACCGGCGGGCGGACCGAACTTCTACACGTTCGCGGACGACGCGCAGTACGACCTGCACGTCGACAACAACGGGGACGCGCAGGGCGATACGGTCTTCCGCTACACCTTCAGGACGCACACGAAGAACGGGGACACGTTCCTCTACAACACGGGCCCGGTCACCAACCTGGCCGACCCGGACCTCAACATCACGCAGACCTACGACCTCGACCTGATCCGGCTGAAGAACGGGCACGAGGCGTCGAGGACGAAGCTCGCCGACGACGTGCCGGTGGCACCGTCCGACGTGGGCAAGGCGTCCATGCCGGACTACGGCAAACTGCGCTCGCAGGCCGTCTACCGGACGGCGGGCGGCGCCACCACGTTCGCCGGGCAGGCGGACGACCCGTTCTTCGCCGACCTGCGCGTCTTCGACCTGCTGTACGGGGGCAACCTCAGCGAGGTCGGCCGGGACACCCTCAAGGGCTACAACGTCAACACCATCGCCCTCCAGGTGCCGAACGAGCTGATCCGCGAGTCGGCCCACCAGCCGGTCGTCGGCATCTGGTCGACCACCCAGCGCCGTAACGCCCAGGGCTACTACAGCCAGGTCTCGCGCCTGGGCAACCCGCTGGTGAACGAGGTCGTCAACCCGCAGAAGGACAAGGACAGGTTCAACGCGTCGCAGCCCGCCTACGACGGCCAGTTCCTGAAGAACGTCACCAACCCCGAGCTGCCGAAGCTCATCGAGTCCATCTACAAGATCAAGGCACCCGCCGAGCCGCGCAACGACCTCGTGGACGTCTTCCTCAAGGGCGTCAAGGGCCTCAACCAGCCCCCGAACGTGCGGGCGGCGGAGGAACTGCGGCTGAACACCTCGGTCCGGCCGAGCATGCATCCCAAGCGGCTGGGCGTGCTGGACGGTGACAACGCGGGCTTCCCGAACGGGCGCCGGCTCGGCGACGACGTGATCGACGCCGCGCTCCAGGTCGTCGAGGGCGAGCTGGTCGGCTCCAAGAACGACCTGGGTGACGCGGTCGACAAGAACGACAAGAAGTTCGAGCAGTACTTCCCGTACGTCGCCGAGCCCACGGCCGGTTCACGCGGCCGGCTCGCCAAGGGCACGACCGCGGGGACGGACGTGCGCAGCCAGCTCGGGGACGCGCTCCAGCCGGCCGGGTCCGCCGCCGGCGGCTCCGGCGACACGATGCTGATCGCCGCCTCGGCGGCCTCCGGTGCGGCCGGGATCCTGCTGCTCGGCACCGCGTTCGCGTGGTGGCGCCGGCGTATGCAGCGCGCGTACTGATCCCCGCCCCCACCCCCCGGACCGGCGCGGCCCGCGTTCCCCCTCCCCCCACGGCGGGCCGCGCCTCCCACACGACCGACGCACGACCGACGGAGGAACAGGCATGGGCCCGCGCGGGCAGGACCAGGAGAACGACGAGCGGCCGGCGGGCACGACCGGCGTCCCCCGGCCGACGACATCCCCGCCACCGGAGCCGGCCACGCCGGACACCGGCGAGGCCGGGCCCGCCGGTGCGGGCCCGGCCCGGGGTGCCGGTGAACGCGAAGGCGCCGATCGGGTCACCGCGGTGCGGCGGGCCGGGGAGGCCGGGCGGCGGTGGCGGGCCGCGCGGCTGGCCGGGCGCGAAGGCGCCGATCGGGTCACCGCGGTGCGGCGGGCCGGGGAGGCCGGGCGGCGGTGGCGGGCCGCGCGGCTGGCCGGGTCCGCCGTCCTGGTGGCCGTCGCCCTGACCGGCGGCGCGATCGCCCTCGGCGCGCAGCGGGCGCCGGCGACCGTGCCGGTCGTGGCCGACGCCGTCGACCCCGGTGTCCTGGGCGGCGCGAACCTGGACGCGAGCATCGCCGCGCTCCAGACGCATCTGCGAGCGCAGCCGAAGGACTCCGGCGGCTGGGCCACCCTCGGCCTGGCCTACGTGGAACAGGCGCGCACCAAGGGCGATCCGGCCCGTTACCCGCAGGCGGAGCGGGCGCTGCGGCGTTCCCTGTCTCTGACACCGGACAGCGACCAGGCCCTGGCCGGCCGCGCCGCCCTCGCCGCGGCCCGGCACGACTTCGCGCACGCGCTGACGTTCGCGGACGCGGCCCTGCGGCGGAACCCGTACAGCGAGCGCGCCCTGTCCTCCCGTATCGACGCCCTGGTCGAACTCGGCCGGTACGCCGACGCGGCGAAGGCCGCGGCGACCGCCGACGCGCGCAAGCCGGGCGTCCCGGTCTTCACCCGGTACGCGTACGTGCGCGAGCTGCGCGGGGACGTCACCACGGCACGCCGGGTCCTCGAACAGGCGCTGTCCGCGGCCACCTCACCGGGCGACACCGCCTACGTGGCCTCGCAGCTCGGCCAGCTCGCCTGGAACCAGGGCGACTACCGGTCGGCCCTCACCTGCTACGCCCGCGCCCTGGCCGCCGACGACGGCTACCTCCCGGCGCTGGAGGGCCGGGCCCGCGCCCAGGCGGCCCGCGGTGACCTGACCGCCGCGATCAAGGGGATGGAGACGGTGGTCGCCCGGTATCCGGTGCCCGGCCCCCTCGTCGTCCTGGGCGAGCTGTACGAGGCGCGCGGCGCGGCGGGCGACCGGGCGCGGGCCCGGCGGCAGTACGCGCTCGTCGACGCCTGGACGGCGCTGGCCCGCGCCAACGGCGTCAACGCCGACCTGGACACCGCGCTGGCCGCCGCCGACCACGGCGACAGGACGGCCGCCCTGCGCGCGGCCCGGGCGGAATGGGCCCGCCGGCACACCGTGCACACGGCGGACGCGCTCGCCTGGGCGCTGCACGTCGACGGCCGGGACACCGAGGCCCTGCCGTACGCCCGCCGTGCCACCGCCACCGGCTACCGCAACGCCGCGTTCCGCTACCACCGGGGTGTGATCGAGCTGGCCACGGGCCACCGGGCGGCCGGCCGCGCCTCGCTGGCCTCGGCCCTGAGGCTGAACCCCGGCTTCTCCCCGCTGGGCTCCGCCGCGGCCCGCAAGGCCCTGGAGGGGACCGAGTGAGGCCACGCCCGCTGTACCTCCTCCTCGCCGTGTGCGCGCTCGCCCTTCTCCCGGCCGGCACCGCGAGCGCGCACCCCCTCGGCAATTTCACCGTCAACCGCTACGACGGCCTCGTCGCCGCTCCCGGGCAGCTCCGGGTCGACCATGTGGAGGACCTCGCCGAGATACCGGCGACCCAGGCGGGGCCCGACATCGAGCGGCTGGGGCTGGGCGGGTGGGCGCGGCAGCGGTGCGCGCGGGCCGCCGCGGACAGCGCCCTCACCGTGGACGGGCGTACGACCGCGCTGACGGCCGCCCGCGGCACCGCGCGCCCGCGCCCCGGTCAGGCCGGGCTGCACACCCTGCGCGTGGAGTGCCGGCTGACCGCCGCGCTCCCCCGCGCCGGTACCGTCACCCTGCGCTTCCACGGCGCGGGTGCCGCCGGCGGGCCCGGCTGGCGGGAGATCACCGCGCGCGGTGACCGGATGACGCTGACCGCGACGGACGTACCGCGCACGTCCGTCTCGCACGAACTGACCACGTATCCGAGGGACTTGCTGTCCTCGCCCGCCGACACCGCGACGGCCTCCGTACGGCTGCGACCGGGTGGTCCGGCGCTCGCCGGGGACGCGGCGCGGCAGGAGACCCCGGGCGCCGGCGTGCTGCCCCGGGGTGCCGACCGCTGGACCCGGGCCCTGGACGATCTGGTGGCCCGGCGTGATCTCACCGTCGGCTTCGCGGCGCTGGCGCTGCTCATCGCGGTCGCCCTGGGCGCGCTGCACGCGCTCGCGCCGGGGCACGGCAAGACCCTGATGGCCGCGTCGGCGGCGGCACGCGGGGGCCGGGCCCGGCTCCGGGACGTGCTGCCGCTGGCCGCCTCGGTCACCGTGACCCACACGCTCGGGGTGGTCGCCCTGGGCCTGCTGGTGACGGCCGGGTCCGCCGCCACGCCGGCGGTGATCGCCTGGCTGGGCCTCGCCAGCGGCGTCCTGGTGCTCGCGGCGGGCGTCACCCTTCTGCGCCGGGCGTGGCACAGCCGGCCGCGTACCGTCACCGTCGCCCGCGGGGAGGCGGCGCGGCGGGAGTTGGTGACCGTGGGCGCCGGCCCACACCCCCGCCACCACGACGGTGTGGAGCCCACCCATGGCGGCCACACCCACCACCACGACGGTGTGGAGCCCACATATGGCGGCCACACCCACAGCCACGACGGTCACACGCACACTCACGCGGGTCACCCCCACACCCACACCCACACCCACGGCGGTCACACGCACACCCACCCCACCGCGCCCACCCTCCGGGGCACGCTTCTTCTCGGGTTCGCCGGTGGGCTGGTGCCCAGTCCGTCGGCCGTGGTGGTGCTGGTCGGTGCCGCCGCGCTCGGCAAGGCCTGGTTCGGGCTGCTGCTCGTCGTGGCCTACGGCGCCGGTCTCGCGCTGACGCTCACCGCGGCCGGGTTCGCCGTCGTACGGCTGGGCTCGGGCGCGGCCCGGGTGCTGGAGCGGCGTCCGCGCTGGACCGCGCATCCGCTGGCCACGCTGGCGCGCCGCACCCTGCCGTTGGCGTCCGCGCTGGTCGTGGTGGCGCTGGGTACGGGACTGGTGCTCAAGGGGGCCGCGTCGGCACTCGGTTGAGCCGCTTCGGTGGGACTACGGCGGCGGAGACCCCGTCGGACCGGGTCTCCGCCGCGCCGCCGGGCTCGCCCCGAGGAACCGGCCGGGAAAGTTCACCCTGCCGGGCGAGCCCGAACGGGTCAGGCCGCGTTCGTGAGCACCGGCAGGTAACCGCCGGAGTGGCCGGCCGCGGTCGGGTGGTACGACGTGCCGATGTCGAGCCAGTTGACGCTGTGCAGCCAGGAGTCGCCGGAGCAGATCTCGTGGCCGGTGAACGTGTTGCGGACGTCGCCGAAGGCGAAGTTGTGGGCGGTGGCGCGGGCCTTGATGACGGTGTCGATGTAGTCGGCCGCGCCGTTGATGGCGGACCGCTTGGTCTCGGAGAGGCCCAGGCAGGTCTGGCCGAGCAGGTAGAAGCGGGGGTAGCCGATGACGACCACGTGGGCGGACGGGGCTTTGGCGCTGATCGCGTTGTAGACGGTGTCCAGCTTGCCGGGGAGCGTGTTGGCGACGTACGCCCTGGCCGTGTCGATCTTGGAGAGGCAGGCGCTGTCGGACTGGATGACACAGGTCGTCATGACGTCGGAGAACCCGGCGTCGTTGCCGCCGATCGTGAGGGACACCAGCGAGGTGGCGGAGCTGAGGGAGCCGAGCTGGTTCGCGAGCACGTCGTCCGTCTTCGCGCCCGAGCAGGCGTTGAAGGCGAACGAGGAGTAGCTGTGGGCGGCGTTCCACAGGTAGGGGTAGGCCTTCGTGCTCCGGTCGCAGCTGCCGCTCGAACTGATGTAACTCCCGGCGCCCACCCCGGAGGAGTAGGAGTCGCCGAGCGCCACGTAGCCTCCGGCCGCGGCCGTGCCGGACGCGTGCGCCGAAGCGGCCCCGGTGAGACCGAGGCCGGCGGCGAGGAGGAGTGAGCTGAGGAGTCCGGTAAGTCGGGAACGTCTCATGGAACCTCCCTTTAGCAGGATCTCTGCCTCAACGTTGGTACCAACTACGCGTGTTGACGGGAAGTGTTCATGCCAAGAGTTTTGTGATCTCAACAGGATCAGCCCAAGACGTTCACTGCTCATCTATTGCATGCGCATGTCATTTGTGGGAGCGCCCGCGGGAAAACGGCAACCGCCCGCGGCAGGGCCTTCTTGACGCCCACCGCGGTCTGCGCCACATTGAAGCCCGGCATCCGGCGCGTCGGGGGGCGAAGTCGCCAATGCGGACCTCACGCACCAGAACACGCACCGAGGCACACGCCCGGCCAGGGCCGGGACGGCTCTGGCCGCCCCTGCTCGCCGGGGCCGCGACCGCCGTGGCGGTGGCCGGCGCGGTGCTCGCGCTCCTCGACTCCGCCTCACCCCTGCGCGCCCCGTTCACCCTGTTCTTCCTGCTCGCGGCGCCGGCCGCGGCGATCGGCGCGGCGCTGCGCGGGCTGGATCCCTACGGCCGGACACTGACCGCCCTCGCGGGCGCGGTCGCCGTGAACATGCTGGTAGCCCAGGTCATGCTGGCCGTGCACCGGTGGTCGGTCCGTGGCGGAGTGGCCGCGGTGGCCGCCCTGAGCCTGCTGCTGCTCCTCCCGCTGCCACTGCGGGAACGAATTTCCGGAAAACGCACACAAAAGTGACCGCTATGGTCCAAGGTGGTCCAACGGCCAAACCAGCATGAAGGTGAGGCAGTGTTCCGTGTCTTGCCTTTCGGGTGCAACCGTCAATACCGTCATACATCTCACCCGCACCGGTCCGCCGGCACTCGCCTCCAGGGGAGGGCTCAGGGCCACGGTGTGCCCGGCGCGGGGCGCGGTAGGGGGGTGCCGTGCTCGGTGACCACAACCGTGACCGAGTCGTGCCGCGCGACCGGCTGCCGTCGTTCCCCGGCAGACCGGCCAGCTTTGCCAGCTCGTCGACGGACACGGAGACCGCCCCGGGTGCCGCCCCGGAGACCGGCCCGCCGTGCCGAAGATGAGAACCCCCCTTTCGAACCGGACACAGAGCCGGACCGCCCGTGGGCGGGCGGTCCACCGGACGAGAGGGAAACACTCATGAGTTCCGTCCTGCGCCCGCCGATTCCGGGCCAAGATCCGCTGATCACCGCCGACTACCGGCCCATCTCCTCCCACCTGGCGATCACCGTGCCGGTGAGCGTGGTCATTCCCGCCATGAACGAGGCGGAGAACCTGCCGTACGTCTTCAAGAGTCTGCCCGGCTGGATACACGAAGTGGTCCTGGTGGACGGCAACTCCACGGACGGCACCGTCGGCGTGGCGCGTTCCCTGTGGCCGGAGGTCAAGGTCGTCGAACAGCGGGGCAGAGGCAAGGGGGATGCCCTGATCGCCGGGTTCGAGGCCTGCACCGGCGACATCATCGTGATGGTCGACGCGGACGGCTCGGCCGACGGCGGGGAGATCGTGTCGTACGTCTCCGCCCTGGTCTCCGGCGCCGACTTCGCCAAGGGCTCCCGCTTCGCCAACGGCGGCGGCACCGACGACATGACCTTCGTCCGCAGACTCGGCAACCGGGCGCTGTGCGCCACCGTCAACCGCAAGTTCGGCGCCCGCTACACCGATCTCTGCTACGGCTACAACGCGTTCTGGCGGCACTGCCTGGACAGGATCGACCTCGACTGCACCGGCTTCGAGGTCGAGACGCTGATGAACATCAGAGTGGTCAAGGCGGGCCTGCGGGTGCAGGAGATACCGAGCCACGAGTACCTGCGCATCCACGGCACCAGCAACCTGCGGGCCGTCCGGGACGGGTTCCGGGTGCTGCGGGTGATCCTGCGGGAACGCTCCAACCGGCGGGAACTGCGCGGCCGGGAACGCCGCTCGCCGCTGCTCGACGCGGTCCGGGGGGAAGCGTCGTGACCGGTCCCGGCATCTCCGTCGTGATCTGCGTGTACACCGAGGACCGCTGGGAGGACATCCTCGCGGCGGTCTCCTCGGTCCGCGCGCAGTCCTGTCCGGCGCTGGAGACGCTCCTGGTCGTGGACCACAATCCGGCCCTGCGGGCCCGGCTGGAGCGCGCGTTCGAGGCGGGCGACGGCGTCCGGGTCCTGGCCAACGCCGGTCCGCGCGGCCTCTCCGCGGGCCGCAACACCGGCATCGCCGCCTCCCGGGGCGAGGTGATCGCCTTCCTGGACGACGACGCCGTGGCCGAACGGGACTGGCTGCGCCGCTTCACCGAGGGGTACGCCGACCCCCGGGTCCTCGCGGTCGGCGGCCGTACGGAACCCGTCTGGGCGTCGGGCCGGCGGCCGGCCTGGTTCCCGGAGGAGTTCGACTGGGTGGTGGGCTGCACCTACCGGGGACTGCCGCCCGGCCGGGTCCGGGTCCGCAACGTCCTCGGCGGCAACGCCTCCTTCCGGCGCGCGGCGTTCGAGGCGGCGGGCGGCTTCGCCACCGGCATCGGCCGCGACGGCGACCGCCGCCCGCTGGGCTGCGAGGAGACGGAACTGTGCATCCGCCTCGCCCGCGCCCGCCCCGACGCCGTCCTGCTCATCGACGACCGCGCGGTGATCCACCACCGGGTGCCCGCGCCCCGCGAGCACTTCGCCTACTTCCGCAGCCGCACCTACGCCGAGGGCCTGTCCAAGGCCCTGGTCACCCGCAGTGTCGGCGCGGAGAAGGGCCTGGAATCCGAACGCCGGTACGTGACACGGGTACTGCCGGCCGGGGTCGCGCGGGGAATCAGGGACGCGCTGCTGGGCAGGCCGGGCGGGGCGGGTCGCGCGGGCGCGATCCTCGCCGGGGCACTGAGCGCGGCCGGCGGCTACGCGCTGGGCAGCCTGCGGGCCCGGCGAGCGGCCGGTACGCCGTTCCCGACCCCGCCGGCCGTCGAACCACCCCAGACACCACCCGGCGAACCGCCCCGGACACCGACCCAGAGGCCAAGCCGGACACCGACCCAGGAAGCGTCCCGCGAGCCGGCCCAGGAACCGCCCCGGACACCGGCCGAGCAACCTCCCCGCGCCCCCACCAGGAACCCACCCCCCGAACCGGCCCAGGAACCGCCCCGGACACCAGCCGAGCAACCTCCCCGCGCCCCCACCAGGAACCCACCCCCCGAACCGGCCCAGGAACCGCCCCGGACACCAGCCCGAACGCCAAGCCGGACACCGGCCCAGGAACCGCCCTGCGAGCCGGCCCAGATGCCAAGCCGGACACCGGCCCAGGATGCGTCCCGCGGACCGACCGAGGACCCGCCCCCCGGGACCGGCCGAGGACCCGCCCCGGCCATCGATCCGGAACCCCGCCCGGACACCGGCCCAGGAACCATCCCGCGGACCGACCCGGGCACCGGCCCAGAACCCGCCCCGATCTCCCGTCCAGGCGCCCCCGCGGACTCCGGCATCCGGGGGTTCCGATGAGTGACGCACCCGTGCCCATCCTCATGTACCACTCCGTCGCCACCGCGCCCAGCGGCGCCACCCGTGCCCTGTCGGTCGCGCCGGAGGCGTTCGCGGAGCAGATGGCGCTCATCGGCGGCCTGGGGCTGACCCCGGTGACCACCGCCGGTCTCGCGGCCGGCTGGCGCTGTGGGCGTCCGCTGCCCGCCCGGCCGGTGCTGATCACGTTCGACGACGGCTACGAGGGCGTGCACCGGCACGCGCTGCCCGTCCTGGCGAGACACGGCTTCCCGGCCACCGTGTTCCTCGCCACCGGCTGGCTCCGGGGCGCCCACGACACCGGCGGCGCCCCGGACACCATGCTCGACTGGCCGCAGGTGCGCGAACTGGCCGCCGCCGGGCTCGAGATCGGCGGGCACAGCCACACGCATCCCCAGCTGGACCAGCTCCCCGACGGCGGACTGCGCGCCGAGCTGGACCGCTGTACGCGGATCGTCACCGACGAACTCGGCGCACCGCCGGCGTCGTTCGCCTACCCGTACGGCTACTCCAGCCGCCGGGTCCGCCGGGCGGTGCGCGCGGCCGGGTACGCCCAGGCGCTCGCCGTCGGCAACGCTCTCGCCCGCCGCCGCCAGGGACCGTACGCGCTGCGCCGTGTCACGGTCCGCCGCGGCACCGGTGCCGAGGAGTTCGGGCGGCTCCTCGAAGGCCGCGGTCTCGCCCGGGACTTCGCCGGGGACCGCGTCCTCACCAAGGGGTACGCCGTCGTCCGCAGAGCCCGCCAGGTCCGCCGGAAGGCCCTCCCCAGCCGTGTCTGACACGACCACCGCGACCACGACGACCACCGCGGCCGGGACGGCTGCGCCCGGCACCACGGCATCCGGGACCGGCCGGTCCGCCGATGGCGGCAGCGGCAGTCCGCTGTTCCGCAACGCCTACGCGCTGATGCTCAACACCGGCATCTCCGCCGTCCTCGGGCTCGGTTTCTGGCTGGCCGCGGCGCGCTACTACTCCGAGTCGGCGGTCGGGCAGGGCTCCGCCGCCATCGCCGCGATGAAGTTCCTCGCCGGGCTGACCGCGGTCACCCTGACCGGCGCCCTGGCCCGTTTCATCCCCGTCTCCGGTGACCGCACCGGGCGGCTCGTGCTGCGTACCTACGCGGGCGGTTCGCTGGTCGTGGCGGCCGCCGCCGGGATCTTCCTGCTGACCCTGGACGCGTGGGGGCCGTCGTACCACTTCCTGCACGGCACCCTCAACGGGCTCGGGTTCGTGCTGGCCGTCGCCGCCTGGAACGTGCTCACCCTCCAGGACGGCGTGCTCACCGGGCTGCGCAGCGCGCCCTGGGTGCCGGTCGGCAACACCGTCTTCTCGGCGGTCAAGCTGGCCCTGCTCGTCGCGTTCGCCGTCGCCCTGCCGGCCACCGGTGTCTTCGTGTCCTGGGTGGCCGCGATCGCCACCTCGGTGGTGCCGCTGGGCTGGCTGGTGTTCCGGCGGCTGGTCCCCCGGCACGTGCGGGCCACCGCGAACCTGGCCCGTCCGCCGACGCCGGGGGAGATCGGCAGGTTCCTGGCCGGGGACTACACCGGCTCCCTGTTCTCCCTCGCCGTGGTCTACCTCGTGCCGGTGATCATCGCCGCGCGGGTCAGCTCCGAGCAGAACGCGTACTTCTACATCACCGCCACGATCGCCGGCACGACCAACCTGCTCGCCATCAACATGGGCGCCTCCCTCACCGTCGAGGGCTCGCACGACCCGGCGCGGCTGGCCGCCGACACCCGGGCCGCGCTGCGGCGGATGGCCCGGATCATGCTGCCGGTCGCGGGTCTGCTGTTCCTCGGGGCGCCCTGGATCCTCGGTGTGTTCGGTGAGGGCTATGCGGACGCGGCGACCCCGCTGCTGCGCTGGTCGGCGGTCGGCACGGTGCTGCGGACGGTGCTGGAGACCCACTTCGCGGTGCTGCGCGCACAGAGCCGCACCGCCGGACTCGCCTGGCTGCAGGGCCTGTTGTGCGTGCTGGTGCTGGGCCTGACCATGCTGCTCCTGCCCCGGCTGGGGCTGACCGGCGCGGGCGTCGCCGAGGTCTCCAGCCTCACGGTGGTCGTGGCCGTCGCCGCGCCGAAGCTGTGGCGGGCGGTGCGGTCCGCGCCCACCATCGTGCCGGACACCACGGCACCGGACGGCGACCTCGCCGACCTGGAGCCGTTCTCCCGCTCCCGGCGGCGCTCCGGCGGCGGCACCCCGCCCGCCCCGGCGCCCCGGCCCGGCCCGGCGCGGGTGCGCGACCCGGACACCCGGACCGGGCTGCTTCTCGGGTGCCTGCTGGTGGCCGCGCTGGCGCTGTACTGGGTGCCCGCGCTGCGGCTCGGCGAGGCGGACCTGGACCGGATGAGCGGGCTCGGGCTGGTCTCGGTGCTACCGCTGCCGACCCTGGCCGGGGCGGCCCTGTTGATCACCGTGTTCGCCGCGCTGCTCCGGCTGCGCCGCGAACACCGGGCGCTGCTGCTGCTCACCCTGCTGGCGACCGTGGTCTGCCTGCACGCGCTGCCCGCGGTGATCGAGAGCGAACCGCGGTTCCCGACGGCCTGGCAGCACCTCGGCTTCCTCGACCACATCGACCGGACCGGCTCCGCCGTACCGGACCTGGACGCCCGCTGGAGCTGGCCGGGCTTCTTCGCGCTGGCCGCGTTCGCCGGCCGGGCGTGCGGGATCACCGACTTCACCGAGGTCATCCGCTGGTGGCCGACGGTCCTGCAACTCGCCTTCCTGGCACCGGTGTTCCTGCTCACCCGGGCGATGCGCGCGAGCTGGCGGGCCAAGTGGACCGGCGTCTGGATCTTCGCGCTGAGCGGCTGGGTCGGCCAGGACTACTTCTCCCCGCAGGGCTTCACCTATCTGCTGTACCTGGTGTTCGTGGCGATCCTGCTGGTCTGGTTCCGCCCGCCCCGGGTGATCCGGACGTCACGTCGCCCGGGCGAGGCCGAGGTGGAGCCGGCCGGCCGGCGGCAACGCACCGTGCTGCTGCTCGTGCTGATGGCGCTCTACGCGGCGACGGTGCCCGCGCACCAGCTCACCCCGTTCATGATGCTGGGCGTGCTCACGGCCCTCGTCCTGCTGGGCCGGTGCGAACTCCCCGGACTGCCGCTGCTGTTCGGGGTGCTGGTGGCGGTCTGGGTCGGCTTCATGGCCGAGCCGTACTGGTCCGGGCACTTCGACGACCTCTTCGGCGGGGTGGGCGGGGTCGGCGGCAACGTCTCCACCTCCGTCTCGGGCCGCATCCAGGGCGGCAGCGCGGCCCACAAGCTGGTGCTGTACACCCGGGTGCTGCTGGCCGGCTCGGTGCTGGGCCTGGCCTGCTGGGGCTGGTGGCGACGCCGCCTGCACCGGTACCGGGAACGGTCCCTGCCGGTCCTCGTGTTCGTCCCGTTCCTCGGCTTCGGCATGCAGTCGTACGGCGGTGAGATGGCGCTGCGCGTCTTCATGTTCGCGCTGCCCGGCGCGGCCCTGCTCGGCGGACTCGCCCTCTTCCCGCGCTCCGGTGCCACCGTGCACGAGGTCCGGGCGCGGCTGGCCCCGCCGGCCGTGCTCCTCACCGGGCTGCTGCTGATGGGCGGTTTCCTGGTGGCCCGCTGGGGCAACGAGCCGTTCGAACGGGTCCGGCCCGGCGAGGTCGCGGCCATGGACTGGGTGTACGCCCATGACCGGCCGACGGTACGGCTGCTGTGGCTCAGCCAGGATCCGGTCGACGACGTGACGCCGGCGCTGCCGTGGGGCGCGCGGGACATGGAGCGGGTGACCTACGTGCCGACGCGCGCACCGGCCGACCCCCGGCTGGTGTCGGGCCTGGTGAAGGCGCTCGAGGACGCCGGGCCGCACTCGTACCTGATGGTCGACCGCAGCCAGGCGACGTACCTGGAGCTGGACGCGGGCTACCCGGCGGCCTGGCAGCCCCGATTGGTCCGGCAGCTGGACGGCCGGCGGGAGCTGACGAGGGTCCTGGCCGGTGAGGACGTCACGGTGTACGCGCTGCGCGAGCGGCCGGCGGGAGCGGTGCCCCGGCCGCGGCCGGGGCCGGCCGGGCCGCAGGTGACATGGACACCGTGGTCGGTGGCCGGCGCGCTCGCCGCCGTCGTCCTGGTCCTGCTGCTGGCCGCCCGCGAGCTGGTCCGGGTCGCGGTGCGGCCGGGTGTGCGCCGGCTGCGGCTGGTGCAGGGCGGTTTCTGGTTCGCGCTGCCGCTGCTGGGGCTGGTGCTGGCCTCGCTGGTGCAGCGGTTCGTGACGCTGAAGTGAGGGTGCGGCGGCCAGGGCCTCCCGTTCGGATCATGCCGGGCTCGCAGGGTCTGGCACCGCTCCCTGATCCGGCCTGACCCGGCCTGATCCGAGCGAAAGACCCTAGCGGTCGAGCCATTTCACCTCGTACGCGTCCATCGCGAACCGTCTGCCGTCGACGCGTGCGCTGATCCGCCGGGCGAGGGTGTTGACGACGAGGACGGTGCTCCGGGTGGCGAGGACACGGACGTGGGGCGCGTCGTCCGGGGCGACGGAGACGCTCGCGTACCGGGTGCCCGGCGGGAAGGCCCGCGCGAACCGGGACAGCAGGCCGTACAGGGGCAGTTCCCGGCCGCCGCCGGCGGTGCCGGTGGGGGTCCACAGGCAGCCGGGGCACGGGCCCGCCCGCTGCTCGGGGTTCCAGTAGAAGCCGGAGCCGGCGCCGCCCCTGACCATGGCGATCATGCCGGTGGCCTGGACGGCGACGCGGTGCGGTTCGCTCCAGCCGGTGCGTCCGCCGTCGCCGTCGCCGGGTTCGACGTAGTACTCGGCCCACCACAGGGGCAGGTCACGGGTCTGCCGCCGTACCCAGGCGCCGACGGCGGTGAATTTGGCGGTGGCCGCGAACTCGTCGGGGAGCAGCGCGTCGTCGCGGGTGTAGCTGGAGCCGTCGACCACGGTGAAGTCGGCACCGGACCGGTGGGTGTTCCAGTAGGCGAAGGCGTCCAGGACCCGCTGGTCCATGGCGCCCCAGGGACCCTTGAGCGTGGTCGAGGCGTTCGGGTCGTGCGGGCCGACGCTGTCCATGACGAGGTACGGGCCGCCGACCATGATGTCCTGGTCGACGTTCTTCAGCGCCTTGTACACGAGGTTGTACATCCGGGTGTAGCCCTCGTAGTCCCAGCGGGACCCGGCGTCGTTCCAGAAGCCCTTGAACTCGTTCCAGACGATGAAGTGCCGCACGTCCGGGTAGCGCCGGGCGACGGTCGCGGCGAGGTCGGCGAAGTCCTGGTAGTGGCCGGGCAGCGGGGCGCTCTCCAGCGCGGCCCGGCTCCAGTCGGTGCGGCCGGCCCCGGCCGCGGCGCCCTTCATCCAGTCCGGGGCACAGCACAGCGTGATCACCGGGGTGCCGCCGGAGGCGCGGACGAGGCCGATGCGCCGGTCCAGCGCGCCGAAGTCGTAACGCCCCCTGGCCGGTTCGGGGTTGTCGGCGCCCCAGCCCATGATGTGCTGGTTCTGCGCCAGCCCGCCGTCCCGGCCGAGGAGCCGGGTGACGCGCGCGGTGGCGGCCGGCGAACCCTGGCCGGCGCTGTACCGGGTGTGCGTGAAACCCCAGCCGACGTACGGTCCGGCTCTCCCGTCCGGGGCGGCCGGGGTGCCGTGCGGCCTGTCGCCGTCACGTGCGGTGCGGGGGCCGCCGGGCAGCGTGCCGAGCAGGGCGATCAGCAGGGCCGGCGCGGCCAGGGCCGCGCCGAGCAGGGCGGTGAGCCGCCACCGCCGCCTTCGCGCGTCCCCGCCAGGGCGTCCCATCGCGGACCACAGTAACGGGGGGAGCCGGGCGGCGGGCAGGTGTCGGCCGGAACACGGCAACGGTCCCGGGACATCGTGAACCGTCTTTGGGACACCGGGAGCAAGCGGCGGAAATGCGGTGCGCGGAGCGCGTCCGTGCCGGATCATGGCGGCATGGCTGCCAACCCGCACGACGCTCTGCCGATCCGGCTCCACGTCGACGACTCCGACTCGCCGTCCGACGTCGTCGACGCGCTGTTCCTCGGCCGTTTCGCAACGGGCGAGCAGCCGTACTCGCACGCGGTGAACATCGACCGCGTCCGCTCGGGCGCGACCCTGCTGCCGGAGGGCGCCCGGGTGCTGCGGGTCGCCCGTGACGACGACCGCAGCGCGACCCTCGCCGAGGGCGAGGACTGGACCCTGCTGGTCTCCCGCTGGAACCGCGGCGCCGACGTCACGGTCACCGCGACCAGCGCCGAGCTGGCGAAGCGGATCCTCGACCAGGCCACGGACGGCGCGACCGACGAACCGGAACCGCAGCCGGAGAACGTGACGATGGGGTTCTGGTACGTCTCCCCGCGGCGCGGCCCGCACCGCACCACCCGTCAGATCTCGGCGGGCACCTGGGAAGAGGTGCGGCCCAACTACACGGCTCCGGTGGCGGACGCGATGGACCGCCTCATGAAGACGACCCCCGAGGACATCGCGGGCCGGCTGCTCCTGCTCCACGGCCCGCCCGGCACCGGGAAGACCTCCGCGCTGCGCACCCTGGCCCGTTCCTGGCGGGACTGGTGCCAGGTGGACTGCGTCCTGGACCCCGAACGACTCTTCTCCGACGTCGGCTATCTGATGGACATCGCCATCGGCGAGGACGACGGTGCCGGCAAGGGCCGTTGGCGGCTGCTGCTGCTGGAGGACTGCGACGAGCTGATCCGCGGTGAGGCCCGGCACACGGCGGGCCAGGCCCTGTCCCGGCTGCTGAACCTGACCGACGGCCTGCTCGGCCAGGGCCGCAACGTCCTGGTGGGCGTCACCACCAACGAGGACCTGGAGCGCCTGCATCCGGCCGTGGTCCGCCCCGGCCGCTGCATGGCCCGCATCGAGGTGGGCCCGCTGACCCACCCGGAGGCGGTGAACTGGCTCGGTACCGAGGAGGGCGTCGGCCGCGAGGGCGCGACCCTGGCCGAGCTGTACGCGCTGCGCCGGGGCACCACACCGACGTCCGTGCCGAGCGCGCGGGAGGGAGCGGACGCGGGCCTGTACCTGTGATGCTTTCATGAGGGTATGACCGTGTTCGTCGGCACGTCGGGGTGGCAGTACAAGGACTGGCGGGACCTCGTCTACCCGGCGGGTGTCCCGACGCGGCTGTGGCTGGAGGAGTACACCCGGCTGTTCGCGACGGTGGAGATCAACAACGCGTTCTACCGGCTGCCGTCGTACGACACCTTCGCCGCCTGGCGCGACCGCGTCCCGCCGGACTTCGTCGTCGCGGTCAAGGCCAGCCGCTTCCTCACCCACATCAAGCGACTGAAGGACCCGGAGGAGCCGGTCCACCGTCTGATGACGCACGCGGCGGGCCTCGGCGACCGCCTGGGCCCGGTACTCCTCCAGCTCCCGCCGACCCTGCGCGCCGACCCAGCCCTGCTGGACGCGTGCCTGGCCCGCTTCCCGGCCGGCACCCGGGTCGCGGTGGAACCCCGCCACGACTCGTGGTGGACACCGGAGCTGCGGCGCGTGCTGGAGTCCCGGGGCGCGGCCCTGTGCTGGGCGGACGTCCTGGCCCGTCCGGCCGGCCCGCTGTGGCGCACCGCCGGCTGGGGGTACGTCCGCTTCCACCAGGGCCGCGCCCAGCCCTGGCCCCGCTACGGCCGGCGCTCCCTTCAGACCTGGGTGGACCGCGTCGCGACGGCCTGGACCGGCGGGGAGAACGTGTACGCGTACTTCAACAACGACCCCGGGGGCGCGGCGGTGCGGGACGCGCAGGTGTTCGCGGCGCTGGCGCGCCGGGCGGGACTGACGGTCTCACGGACACCGGAGCCTGTGCCACCGCGGTGACCGCGCGGGCCCGGCGCGGGGGCTATCCCGCGTAGGCCGCCCGCAGGGCGTCCCGTACGGCGGCGAGCGCCTCGTCCTCGCCGAGCCCGAGTCTGCGCACCCGCTCCGCGTACGCCTGCGCGGCCGAGGACGCCTCCCGCTCGGCGGCCGAGCCGGCGGCGGCCAGGAACGTGCCGTTGCGTCCGCGCGTCTCGATCACCCCGTCGCCCTCCAGCGCCCGGTACGCCTTCGCCACCGTGTTCACCGCGAGCCCCAGGGACTCGGCCAGCCCCCGCACGGTCGGCAGGCGGTACCCCACGGGGAGCGCGCCGGACCGCGCCTGCTCGGAAATCTGCGCCCGCACCTGCTCGTACGGCGGCGCGCTGTCATCGATGCGGATCTTCAGGCTCACGGCCCGATTGTCCCGCACCCGGCGCGGAAATGGGGAGGCGGTCCGGTGCTCGCGCCCCGTACGGTCCACCGCATGACCCTGCTCGTGCGTGACCTGCGCCCCGGCGTCCCGGCCGACGCCGAGGGCTTCGCCCGTGTCCGCCGCCTCGCCCTCCCCTTCCTCCTGTGCACCCCGGAGTCGGTGCGGCACGCGGCCGCCCGGAGCCGTCCGGGCGCCCGCTCCCGTCCGCTCGTCGCGGAGGAGGACGGCGAGGTGATCGGCGCGGCAGAGGTGTATCTGGCCCATGACAGCCCCGAGCCGGGCCAGGGCTGTCTGAACATCCACGTCCGTCCGGACCGGACCCGCCGGGGCGCCGGCCGGCTGCTGGTGCGGGCCGCCGAGGAGTACCTGACGGGCCTGGGCACGACCAGGCTGCTCGCCTGGGCGATGGACGAGCCGGCCTGCCGGGCCTTCGCCGAGCGGTGCGGCTACCGGCGGGGCCGCTCCGCCCACTTCCTCCGGCTGGACCTCGCGCACGGCACCCTTCCCCCGGCGCCGCCGGTCCCGCCCGGCGTCGAACTGCGCACCGCCGCCGACTTCGCGGACGACCCCCGGCCGCTGTTCGACCTGGACGCGGAGACGGTGCGGGACGAACCGGGTGACGTGAGCGCCGGGATGACGGACTACGACGCCTGGGTCGAGGAGAGCTGGAACCATCCGCTGCTGGACCGGGAGCTGACCACGGTCGCCTGTGCGGACGGCCGTCCGGTCGCCTTCACCATGGCCCGCACCGACGGCGGCACCCGTTACGACACGGCCATGACCGGCACCGCCCGCGCCCATCGCGGCCGGGGCCTGGCCAAGCTGACCAAGAGCCGTTCCCTGCGCCTGGCCCGCGCCGCCGGTATCACCGAGGCCTTCACGGGCAACGACGCCGGCAACGCCGCCATGCTCGCCGTGAACACATGGCTCGGCTACGAGAAGTGCGCGTCGGAGGTGCGCTATGTCCGCGAACTCGGCTGAGCCCGTGCGGTGGCTGGACGTCGTCCTGGTCAAGGGGGGCCGTACGAAGATCCGTTACCCGGCACAGCTGCTCCGGGACGACGGCACCCGCATCGCCGTACGTGCCCGCTGGGCGGGTGCGGGGGTGCGTGACTTCGGGTTCGTGCGCTTCGAGCCGGGCGACGTGTTCACCGAGTACTACTGGCGGGACCGGTGGTACGCCGTGAAGGAGGTCCGCGGCGCGGACGGTTCCCTCAAGGGCTGGTACTGCGACGTCGCCCGCCCCGTGGTCCTGTCCGGCACGGAGCTGGTCGTGGAGGACCTCGACCTGGACCTGTGGCGCTCCGCGGACGGGCGGGACGTACGGCGGCTGGACGAGGACGAGTTCGCCGGGAGCGGGCTCACGCAGGCGGACCCGCGGGCCGCGTCCGCCGCGGTGGCCGCGCTGGACACCCTGGAGGCGCTGGCCCGGGACGGCGGCTTCGATGGGCTGCTGGCCTGACCCGCCGGCGCCCGCGGTGTCACACCGTCGCCACGACCGTGTACCGCTCGTCGGTCACCGGCTTCCCCCACAGCAGCGGGTCGCCGGACAGCCGCTCCACGCGCACGTCCGCGGCGAGCGGCCGGAGCAGGGCGGTGAGCCGCTCGGCGGGTATGCCGACCGGGGTGACGGTCCCCCACACGCCCTCGGTCAGCACGAACCGGCCCGCGGGCCGCAGCAGGCCCCGCCAGTGCCGCAGGACGCGGGCGGGGTCCGGCAGTGTCCACAGCACGTGCCGTACGAGGACGACGTCGAAGCGGCGGTCGCCGACCAGCGGGCTCGCGGCGTCCCCGCACAGGATCTCCGCGTCGCGCCCGGCGAGCTTGGCGCGGGCCCGCCCGGCCATCGCGGGCGACCGGTCGACGCCCGTCACCCGGTGGCCCTGTTCGGCCGCGAGGAGTGACAGGCTGCCGGTGCCGCAGCCGAGGTCGAGGACGTCGGCGGGGTGCCCGGGCAGCCAGGTCCGCAGCCGGGCCGCCCAGGCCGCGCGCACCCCGGGATCGCGCAGCCCGTGGTCGGGTTCGTCGTCGAAGGCGTCGGCGCGCGCATCCCAGTCCACTTCCGGGGCAGCCGTAACCGTGTGCCGCTTCCTGTTCGTCATACCCCGGAGAGTGACACACGCCACTGACAGTGCGGACGTGACTGCCGCCACTGACATCCCGGCACCGATGAGGAACTCTCCCCCCAGGCGTCTGCCTCCGTGACGACGCGGAACCCGGTAGGCACCGAAGGAGGCAGCCATGCGCCGCGTGACCGTGCAGAAGCCCCTGAAGAGGACCGACAGCCGCCGGATCCGCGAGGAGGCGGAGGAGCCCCCCGCGGGACGCCCCGAGGTGCGCAGGGACATCGCGCGCACCTGGTGGCCCGAGGCCTGACCTCGCGGCGCCCGGCCCGGCCGGCGCCGCCCACCTCAGCGCAGCCTGAGCACCGCCTTAACGGCACCATAAGGATCTTCCGCGGCCGCCCGCGGCGGGGGGTTCCGCGGTTTGCTGGGGGCAGCTCTCGAACACACCACGGCTTCGGCGAGCGGCCGGTCGGCCACGCCTCGCGGTGCCGTCCGGGGCCTGTCCGGCGGCTCAGGCCGGTCAGGCCCCGGTAGCCGTCAGCTGAACACGGACGCGCAGGTGGTGGCGGTGGCGTGGGCCGGGTCGAGCGCGTTGGCCACCTCGTGGAAGGCGATCCGGTCGAGCAGGCCGATCGCGACGTGTTCGGAGAGGTCGAGCGGGCAGAGGTCCTGGAGCAGCACGTTGTGGACGTCCGGGCCGGTCAGGTACTGGCTGCGCCACGGGGTGACGACCTCGTCGTTCCGGGTGGCGATGACCGTGTAGCGCACTCCGGGGACGGTGTCGCCGCCCGCGTTGAGCCGGGTGAGGAACGCGGAGCCGGCGATCTGGTCGGCGAGGCCGGGGGTGGTGGCCCGGAGCAGGTCCTCGGCGCCGGGGAAGTAGGGCAGCAGCCGGGTGAGGCCGCTGAGGCCGGTGCCGTGGTTGTCGGGGGCGATGCCGACGAGCGCGTTCACCTTGTCCGCCCCGCCCAGGAACCTCAGGTAGTAGCGGGGCATCATGCCGCCCTGCGAGTGACCGACCAGGTCGGCCTTGGCGGTGCCGGTCGCGGCGAGCACCCGGTCGACGAAGGCGGCCAGCTGTCCGGCGGACTCGTCTATGGGGCCGAGGCCGTGGAAGAGGGGGACGCCGGGGAGCTGACCGTAGTCCAGGGAGTAGACGCAGTATCCGCGGCTCTTCAGGTAGGGGGCGAGGGAGAGCCAGTTGTCGACCGAGTTGCCCAGGGTGCCGTGGACGAGGACGACGGGGCGGGGATGGGCGGCGGAGGGCTTGCAGGTGTAGTCGTTCCAGCCCGCGCTCGGGGCGGCGGTGTCCGAGGCGCTGGCGGTGGCGGTGGCGGTGGGTACGGCGGCGAGGGCGGCGGTCAGGAGGAGGGCGGCGACGGGTCTGAGCGCTCGCTTCCAGGGCAGCATCGGGGGATCTCCTTGCGGCTCAAGGGAGGTGCACGGCCTCAACCTGTGATCCGGATCACGGGATGCTGTTCATCCGTCAAGTTACGGGCGGGTAGTGGACGTGTGAAGTTACGCGTCGGTAAAAACTTCCGGCGCTGACCCGCGGCTCGCCGGCCGGTGGCTCGGCGGCAGGCCGGCTCCCCGTCACCAGGCGGGCCTGATGGGGCCACGGGGGGCGAGCCGCGCCACCCGCTCCCGCAGCAGGCGGAGTTCCCCCTCGCCCAGCAGGTCGCCCCAGCGCCCCACCACCTCGGCGGCCGCCTCCTCCGCGGCCCGGGTGCACGCCCGCCCCCGCTCGGTCAGCACGATCAGCCGCGCCCGCGCGTCCTCGGGATGCGGCCGCCGCTGCGCGTAGCCCTTGCGTACGATCTCGTCCACCAGCTGGCTCGCCGCCTGCTTGGTCACCCCGAGATGCGCGGCGAGGTCGGTGGCGGTGGCCCCGTCCGGAGCGAGCCGCGCGAAGGCGAAGCCATGGGCGGGCCGCAGGTCCGTGAAGCCGCGGGCCGTCACCCCGTCATGGATGCGCTGCGTGAGGTCACCCGCCACGGCGAGCAGGGCGGCGGACAGGGCCATGGCTTCGGAGTTCTGCACGGAGGCATTGAAACACCTTGACCGAAAGGTCAAGTAGCTTGACTATATAGTCAAGCTACTTGACCAGATCGCACAAGGAGACCTCACCATGCCCGTCGTCCGGTCCTCACAAGCCGTCACCCACGAGATGCACGGCGCTCGTTTCGTCTCGTACGCCACCCCGCTCACCGGTGCCGTGGAGCTGTGCGCCTGGCGGAGCGAGATCCCGGCCGGGACGAAGGCCCCGGTCCACACCGTCACCCGCGAGGAGATCCTGCACCTGCTCATCGGCGAGCTGCGGGTCACGCTCGACGGCCGTACCGAGCGGATCACCGCGGGCGACACGGTGATCGTCAACCCCGGTACGGCCCTGGGCCTGGAGAACCCGGCCGAGCACACCGCGATCTCCTGGGTCACCGCCCCCGTCGGCCTGGCGGCGGAGCTGGCGGACGGTACGCGCCTCGCCCCGCCGTGGGCCAACTGACGCCCGGAACAAGGGAGTCAGGCGGCCAGTCGCCCCGGCATCACCGCCCGCGGCCCGAACTTCGCCCGCGCGCGGTCCGCGACCTCCTCGATGCGGCGGACCTTCTCGTCCACCGGGTCGAAGGTGAGCTGGTGGGAAGCCTGCTCGGCGGCCCCCAGGTCCTCCGCGCGCAGGGCGATCGCCCTCACCCGGGCCCGCTGGAGGCCCAGGGACTCGTACATGCCGTACGCCGTCCTCGTCAGCTCGGCCGAGTGCGCGGTCGGCTCCTTCAGGGTGCGGCTGCGGGTGGTCGAGGAGCGGTCGGCGTAGCGCACGGTGAGGGTCAGGGTGCGGCAGACCTTGTCCAGGGCGCGCAGCCGGGCGCCCAGCTCCTCGGCCGCCGAGAGCAGGGCGCGGCGGTGGTGGGCGGGGTCCAGCTCGTCCCGCCGGAAGGGGCGTTCGGTGGCCAGGGAGCGGGAGACGGAGTTCGGGACGACCCGGCCGCGGTCGACACCGGCCGCCTTCTCGCGCAGTTCCCGGCCCGCCCTCGCGCCGATCAGCCGCTGGAGCGTGGACAGCGGCGCGGCGGCGACCCGGCCCAGGGTGTCCAGGCCGTACTCGTCCAGGGTGCGGGTGGTCGCCGTGCCGACGCCGGGCAGCGCGGACACCGGGCGGCCGGCGAGGAACCCGGCGATGCCGTCGGGGTCCTCGGGCACCGCGCAGGTCACCCCCGGCCGGGCGTCGCGCAGTGCCACGCGGGCCAGCATCGGGCCCGGTCCGGCGCCGATCACGCAGTCGACGCCGTACCGCGCGAGGGCGCGTACCCGGATCACCGAGGCCAGCTCCACCGCGCCGCGCCCGAAGTACCGCTCGGCACCGCGCAGATCGGCCAGCGCCCCGTCCGGGGGCAGCGCCTCCACGACCGGCGTGAACTCCTGAAGCAGTCCGAGCAGTTCCGGCAGGGCTGCCTCGTGCGCCGACGGCAGCTGGAAACGTACGCAGAGAATGGTCATCCCGCACTCCCCGGACTCTGGTGCCACAGTTTCCTTCCCACCGCGGGCCCTTCGCCCGCGGGGCGCAGATCGGCCCAGGGGTGCATCTCGTACCCCGTGGGCAGGCGGATCCGCCGCCGGTCCATCGCGTCCTGGGCGGCGGAACCCGCCGGGGCCGGCAGTCCGTCCGAACCGGCGAGCCGGGCCCGGGACGGACCGCCTTCGCCCTCCGCCGGGGAATCCGCCGGGGATCCGTCGTCGGCGCGGGGGCCGGCCAGCCGGGCGGCGACGCCGTCGAGTCCCTCCTCGTGGCGTACGTCCACCAGTTCGGCGAGGTTCCAGGCGGCGGAGCCCACCACGCTCAGGCTGCGCGGGCCGCGCCGCTGCACCACTCCGCGCACCAGCAGCAGCCAGGAGTGGAAGACGGTGTGGGCGCACGTGTCGTGCGAGTCGTCGAAGAACGCGAGGTCGACCAGGCCCGTGCCGTCGTCCAGCGTGGAGAAGATGACCCGCTTGCCGGAGCGGATCGGCGGGGTCTGGGTGGCCGCCTTGGCGCCCGCGACCAGCACGGTCTCGCCGTGCCGCGCCTCGCGCAGCCGGCGCGCGGAGACCACGCCCAGCTCGTCGAGGAACTCCCGGTGGTCGTCCATCAGATTGCGGGAGGCGTCCAGGGACAGCACACCCAGCTCGGCGCTGAGCCGCTCGGCCGGGGTGAGGTCCGGCAGGCCGGCCGGCGCGGTCCTCCTGCCTCCCGCGAGCGGGAGCTGGCCGCCGCCACCGCCCCGGGCGCCCCGGTGCAGCTCGGTGAGGTGCAGTTGCAGGTCACGCCGGTTGGCGCCGAAGGCGTCCAGCGCCCCCACCTGGGCGAGCCGTCCCGCCAGCGGCCTGCTGGGCCGGGCCCGCTCCCAGAAGTCCAGCAGGGAGGCGTACGGCTGGCCGTCCTCGATCCGCTCCGCCTCGGCCTCGCTGATGCCGTGCACGTCGCAGAGGGCGAGGCGCAGCCCCCACACCGCCGGGAACTCGGACACCAGTTCGATCTTATGGGCGACCCCGGAGACGTTCACGTCCAGCGGCAGGACCGGCACCCCGCGCCGTCGCGCGTCCGCCAGCAGCAGCCGCTTGGGGTACATCCCGGGGTCGTGCGTGAGCAGCCCGGCGTAGAAGGCGGCCGGGTGGTGCGCCTTCAGCCAGGCCGACTGGTAGGTGGGTACGGCGAAGGCGACCGCGTGCGCCTTGCAGAAGCCGTACGAACCGAAGGCCTCCACGGTCCCCCAGGTCTGCTGAATCGTTTCTGCGCTGTACCCCCTGGCCGCCGCCCGCTCGGCGAACCACACCTTGATCCGCCCCTGCGTCTGCGGATCGGACAGCCCGCGCCGCATCCGGTCGGCCTCGCCCCGGCCGCAGCCGGTCATGACGGCGATGATGTCGATGACCTGTTCGTGGAAGACGACGACCCCGTAGGTCCCCTTCAGCGCCTCCTCCAGGTCCGGGTGCGGACAGCGCACCGGCGCCCGCCCGTGCCGGGCCTCGATGAACGGCCGCACCATGTCGGCGGCGACCGGGCCGGGCCGGAACAGCGAGATGTCGACCACCAGGTCGTGGAAGGTGGCCGGCTGCAACCGCCCCACCAGGTCCCGCTGCCCCGGCGACTCGATCTGGAAGCACCCCAGGGTCTCGGTGGACCGGATCAGCCGGTACGTCTCCGGGTCCTCCGGCGGCACCGCGTCCAGGTCGATCCGCTCCCCGCTCGCCCGCTCCACCTCGGCGACCGCGTGCGCCATCGCCGACTGCATCCGCACCCCCAGCACGTCCAGCTTGAGCAGCCCGAGGTCCTCCACGTCCTCCTTGTCGAACTGCGACATGGGCAGCCCCTCGCCGCTGGTCGGCACCACCGGCGTACGGGCGAGCAGGGAGGCGTCGGACAGGAGCACCCCGCACGGATGCATGGCGGTCCCGCGCGGCAGGGCGTCGAGAGCCTCCACCAGCTCCCACAGCCTGCCGAACCTCTCCTTCTCCCCCGCCAGCCGCCGCAGCTCGGGCAGCTCCGCCAGGGCGGCCCGGGCGTCGCGGGCGCGGATGTGCGGGAAGGACTTGGCGATCCGGTCGATCTCGGCCGGGTCCATGGACAGCGCGGCGCCCACGTCCCGGATCGCGTGCCGGACCCGGTAGGTCTCCGGCATGGAGACGGTCGCGACCCGCTCCGCGCCGAACCGGCCGATGATCGCCCGGTAGACCTCCAGCCGCCGCGCGGACTCCACGTCGATGTCGATGTCGGGCAGCACGACGCGCTCCCTGGACAGGAAGCGCTCCATCAGCAGCCCGTGCCCGACCGGGTCGGCGTGCGCGATCCCGAGCAGGTGGTTGACGAGCGACCCGGCGCCGGAGCCCCGCGCGGCCACCCGGATACCCATCTCCCGTACGTCGTCGACCACCTGGGCGACCGTCAGGAAGTAGGAGGCGAAACCGTGGTGGGCGATGATGTCCAGCTCGTGGTGCATCCGCTCCCAGTACGCGCGCCGGCCGCCGTACCCGAGCCGCAGCATCCCCGCCGTCGCCCGCGAGGCGAGCGTCCGCTGCGCGGTGCGCAGGCCGGCGCCGACGAGGTGCGGCTCGGGAAAGTGGACGGTGCCGATGCCGAGGCCGCCCTCGGGGTCGACCCGGCACTCGGCGGCCGTGGCCCGGGTCTGCTCCAGCAGCCGGTGGGCGGTGTCCCGGCGGAACCCGGCGGCCTCCACGACCCGCTCGGCGACCCGCAGCATGGCCTGCGGGTCCTTCAGCCACGCCTCGCCGGAGTCCAGCTCGCCCCGGGGGTCGACCGGCACCAGACGGCGCGCGGCGTCCAGTACGTCGGCGACCGGCCCCTGGCCGGGATCGGCGTACCGGACGGCGTTGCTGAGCACCGGCCGGATCCCCTGCTCGGCGGCGAAGCCGACGGTACGGGCGGCGAGCCGCAGGGAGCCGGTCCCCGTGCCGGTACGGCCGTGCCAGACGGCTTCCAGGCGCAGCGCGTCGCCGTAGATCTCGCGCCACGGGGCCAGCAGCGCCGCCGCCCGGTCGGGCCGCCCGGCGGCCAGCGCGCGCCCTACGTCCGATCCCGGACCGAGCAGCACCACCAGGCCGTCCTCCTGGTGCGCGGACCAGGGAAGCAGCGGCGTGCCCCCGCCGGCGTGCGCCTGCGTGACGAGCCGGCACAGGCCGGCCCAGCCACGGGCACCGTCCCGGGCGAGGAAGGTCACCCGGGGCGCCGACTCGTCCACGAAGGCGCCGCCGCGCACCGGGGTGCGCCGCCGGTCCCGCCGTACGTCCCGTCCCGTCCGCACCGCCAGGTCCACGCCGAACAGCGGACGGACGCCCGCGCCGGCGCAGGCCTTGGCGAAGCGCACCGTGCCGGCGAGGGTGTCGCGGTCGGTCAGGGCGAGGGCGTCCATGCCCCGTTCCGCTGCACGCTCGGCCAGCCGCTCCGGGTGGGACGCCCCGTATCTCAGGGAGAACCCGGAGACGGTGTGCAGATGCGCGAAGCCCGGCACGCACACCTCCCGCACTCGTGAGCCCCGAACGGCTCTCGAACATCTGTTCCCAACCCCCTCACCCCACCATACCCCCATTCCCGAACGTATGTACGACTGCCGTTCGGGCGCCTCCCACCTGCGCGAACACCCGCCACAGATGGTTCTCGGGGACATGACACCGGCAGCCCGGGGAGCCCGCGCCGGCCGGGCCGGGGCACGGCGGAGCCCCCGCTCGCGCTCGGCCGGCGGGGGCTCGTGTCACCGGAGCGGGCCCCGGCGGCCGTCAGGGCAGGGTCACCCCGTAGTAGCTCAGCGCCTCGGTGACCGGCTGGAAGAAGGTCGTACCGCCGGAGGTGCAGTCGCCGCTGCCGCCGGAGGTCAGACCGTAGGCCACGCTGCCCCCGTAGAGCGGGCCGCCGCTGTCGCCGCCCTCGGCGCAGACGGTGGTCTGGATCAGCCCGGAGACGACGTCACCGCTGCCGTAGTTGACCGTGGCGTTCAGCGCCGTCACCCGGCCGCTGTGGGTGCCGGTGGTGGAGCCGCGCCGGTAGACGGTCGTCCCCACGGACGGGGTGGCCGCGCTGCTGATGGTCTGGCTGCCCACCGCGCTCGGGTGCGCCACCGAGGAGTTGGTGTAGCGCACCAGTGCGAAGTCGTTGCCCGGGAAGCTGTAGCCGACGTTGGTGCCGAGCACCGTGGTCTTGCTGGAGTTGCTGTACCAGGTGGAGGCGACCTGGCCGCAGTGCCCGGCGGTCAGGAAGTAGTACGTGCTGCCGCTGTGCACGTTGAAGCCGAGCGAACAGCGGTAGGCGCCGCCGTAGATGGCGTCACCGCCGGTGATCAGCTTCTTGAACCTGCCGGGGGTGTGCTTGATGGTGAGCGCGCCCGCGTCGGCGCCGGCCTGCTGCTTGATCCTGGCGATCTCGGTCGGGGACACCGTGCTGTCGACGGTGACGACGACGCGGTGGGTCCTGCCGTCGACCGCCCAGGCCGTACCGGGGATGTCGGCCTTTCGGACGGAGTCGCTCGCACTGGTCAGCTGGGTGGCGCTGAACGTGTGGGCATCGCTGGCGTTGGCGGTGGGGGCCGCGAACGCCGCTGCGGCCAGGAAGCCGGTGGCCACGGCGGTCAGCCGGGTCCGTCTCGTGGCACCGTTGCGGGGAGTGATGCGCTTGATCCTCACTTGTCGTTCCCTCCAAGGGAAGTCAGGGGGCCCGCGTGGGGTCGGGGCCCGTGAGGCGCAGCCAGGGAACCGACCGGATTCAAATACGCATGCCCCTGACAAGCGCTGAGGGGGAGTATTCGGCCGAACGGCCGGTCGGCACAAGGGTGCCTTTCGGCCGTCGCCTCCAAACCACTCGAAAGCATCAACACCCCCCGCACCGGCCCCGGGTGCGCACCCCGTTCAGCCCACCCGGCGCTCCCCCGCCGGCACCGCCACGTCCAGCGTGTTCCCGGGGGGCGGGAAGGGGCAGAGGAAGTGGTCGGCGAAGGCGCACGGCGGGAGCTGGGCGCGGTTGAAGTCGACGGTCGTGCGCCCCTCGGCGTCCGGCGCCCCGGCGAAGAGGAAGCGGAACCGGAAGCTCGTGTCGCCGCTGGTGGCGTCGGCGAACACCGCCCACAGCGCCCCGTCCGCCTGCCGTGCGGCCTTCAGGGTCCGCTCCCGCCCGGCCAGGGTGAAGCCCAGCTCCCCGGCGAGATCGAACCCGCGTTCGCGGCCGTCCGCGTTGCCGACCCGTACGGTGCGCGTGGCGTCGTACGGCGTGAACCGCGCCGGCACCGCCCAGTCCGGGTCGTAGGGGCCGGCCTCGATGCCCGGGAAGGCGCGGCGGGCCTTCGCGCCGGGGTCGTAGACGCGCACTCCCCAGACGCCCTCGCGGACCAGGACGACCAGTCGTTTCCCGCCCAGCGCGACCCGCGCTGCGGACTCCGGGCCGCGGTCGGCGGCCAGGGCGACCGTCCCCGCGAGGGGCCGGCCGTCCACGGTGAGGCCGTCGGTGTCGGCGGCGGTGAGCGCCACCCCGTCCTCTTCGGCCACCCAGGTCCCGGGAATGTCCGGAAGTCGCCCCTCCGGATAGTCCTCGATCCAGTGGGTCCCGGTCAGTGCGAGCGGCCCGTAGGGAGCCGTGACCGCCTCCACGCGCTTCTCGTGCCACTGCTTCCAGGCGTCGGATGCGTCCGTCGTCATGCCGTTGTCTCCTTTCGTGTGCGGCCGTCGCTCCCCAGCGGGAGCGGCGGCCGGGGTCTGGCGCCGGATCAGGGCGCGGGGTGCCGGCCGTAGTCCGTCAGCACGGCGTAGCGGTGGGCGGACCGGCCGAGGCCCAGGTGCTCGCGCAGGGTGCTGCCCGGGTAGAAGGTGCGGAACAGGCCGCGGTGCTGGAGCAGCGCCACGGTGCCGTTGACCAGCCGTTCCAGGTCGCGGCGCGGTTCGACGGGGATCAGGTGGAAGCCGTCGGTGACGCCGTCGGCATGCCAGGCGGTCACCAGTTCCGCGAGATCGACCGGGCCGCCCCGGTACAGCGGGCCCCGCGCGGTGGGCCGCGGGCCGCCCCCGCCGTGCCCCGGCCGGGCCGCGCACTCGCCGTCGCCGAGGTCCACCAGCAGGCTGACCAGGATCCGCAGGGTGGCCGGGTCCCGGCCGGACGCGCGGGCCCGTTCCCGCAGCCGGTCGCGTACGCCGGCGGCCTGGGCCGGGTCCGTGGCCCGCACCAGGGCCACGTCCGCGTACCGGGCGGCGACGGTGAGAGCGTGGTCGTCGGTGGCGTCGACCACGCGGACGGGGTGGCCCTGCGGCGGCCGGGGCACGGTGGAGGGGTCCCGGACCGAGAACGCGGTGCGGGTGAGGTCGGCGTGGTGCGAGCGGTCCCGGTCCGGGAACCGGCCGGTGGCCGCGTCCCGGCTCTCGGCGCCGTCCTCCCAGCAGTCCCCCGGCCCGGCCGCCGCGCCGGCGGCCCCGCCCGCCTCCCGCCACTGCGTGTCCGGTAACGCCGCGGGCCGGCGGCCGCACAGCCGGGCCTCCCCCTCGGTGGCCGGCACGTCGGTCCGCCAGCCGGCCCGCCCGCGGCTGACCCGGTCCAGGGCGGCCACGGCGGCCCGCACCCGGAGGGACTCGCCGTGAGCGGTGGTGACGGTCGGCACCAGCCCGATCCGCCGGGTCGCGGGTGCCAGCCCGGACAGCACGCCGAGCGCGTCGGGCCCGGGCCGGGCGGAGGAGTCGTCCAGCGTCACGAAGTCCAGCCCGCCGCGCTCGGCGAGCAGGGCCAGCTCCGTGCAGGTGGCCGCGTCGGGCGGGCCGGGCTGGTCCACGGCGGCGGCGAGGTGCAGCAGACTGCTCATGCCGTGCGCCTCCCCGGTTCCCGCGTCCGCCGCGACGGCGGGCCGCCGCCCGGGCGCGGCCGGCGGGCCGTCCACGCCGTCCGGACGGCCGGCGCGGTGCCGGACGCGCCGTCCGCGGCGACCACGGCCGCCATCCTCACAGCACCTTCGCCAGGAACGTCCGCGTCCGTTCCTCCCGCGGAGCGCCGAGCACCTCCTGCGGCGGCCCCTGCTCGACGATCCTCCCGTCGGCCATGAACACCACCGTGTCGGCGACCTCCCGGGCGAACGCGATCTCGTGCGTGACGACGATCATCGTGGTGCCCCCCGCCGCCAGGTCCCGGATGACATCGAGGACCTCGCCCACCAGTTCGGGATCGAGTGCCGACGTCGGCTCGTCGAACAGCAGCAGCTTCGGCTCCAGCGCCAGCGCCCGGGCGATGGCGACCCGTTGCTGCTGCCCGCCGGACAACTGCCGGGGATAGGCACCGGTCTTGTCCGCGAGCCCGACCCGCTCCAGCAGCCGGCGCGCGTGCTCCAGCGCCTCCTTGCGGGGCCGCTTCAGCGCGGACACCGGCGCCTCGACGACGTTGTCCAGCACGGTGAGGTGCGGGAAGAGGTGGAAGTCCTGGAAGACGAACCCGATGCGGGTGCGCTGGCGGAGCACCTCCCGTTCGGGCAGCTCGTACAGTCTGTCCCCGGCGCGCCGGTAGCCCATCAGCGCGCCGTCCACGCTGATCTCGCCCCGGTCCACCTTCTCCAGGTGGTTGATGGTGCGCAGCAGCGTGGACTTGCCGGAGCCGGACGGGCCGAGCACGACGGTGACCTCGCCGGCGCGCACCTGGAGGTCGATGCCCCTGAGCACGTCCAGCGGGCCGAAGCTCTTGTGCACCGACCTGATGTCGACCATGACGGTCATGGCAGGTGAGTTCCTTTTCGGGTCGAGGGGTTCAGGCGGCCGGGCGGCCGGCCAGGTCCCGCAGGAAGGCCAGTGCCGCCCGGGCGGTGGCGTCGTTCTGCCGGAACGCGGGTCCGCCGGTGCGGGGGCGGGTGAAGGCGCCGGGGGTACGGGTGTCGGTGTACGGGCCGAGCGCGAAGCGCCGGGGGTGCGGGCGCCCGGCACCGTCGAGGACTCGGCCGTCGCGGGGGTCGACCCGGAGCAGCCCGTCGGGGGTCGCGGCGGCGCCGTCGGCGTGCAGTTCGCGCAGCAGGCCGTCCCGGGCGCGCCCGACGGTGGGCTCGGGCAGTCGGGCCTCGACCAGCGCCCGGGCCTCGACGGAGAACCCGGGCACGGTGGAACCGGCCGCCCGGAACACCCCGTCCTCGGCGATGACGGTCATGCCGGCGCCGACGAACTTCAGCAGCCCGGCCCGGGACAGCGCGAGCATCTGCCGCAGTCGCGGCCCGGGCGGCCCGGACGCCAGGTAGCTGAAGAACCCGTGCCACCGGGGCCCGATGTCCCCGAGCCGCACGAGCTGTCCGTAGACGGAGAGCAGCCCGAGGAAGACGCCCAGGTCCGCGCTGTGCGCGGGGTCGTGACGCCGGTCCAGGTCGGCCTCGACATAGTCCCTGAGCCCCGCCTGGAAGTCCTCGTGCGAGGCGTACCGGACGCCGTCCAGCGGGCGGTCGAGCGCGGCGAGGTCGAGCCGGTCGGCCGGGTCCGGTACGGCCGCGGCGACCAGCGCCCGCACCTCGGCGGGGTCCCCGGCCACCGCGTACTTCTCCTCGAAGTCGGCCCAGGCCATCGCCGTACGCCCGGGGTGGGCGGTGAACAGCCGGTGGTAGTGGGCGAAGCCCAGTTCCTTCTCGACCAGGGGCCACACATCGCGCCGGAAGTCGAAGCCGCCGGGCCGGGCCAGGAGTTCCGCCACCTCGGCGGGGCCGAGGAACCGGGGCAGCGGGGGACGGTCTCCGGTCCAGTCGTAGCCGATCTTGGAGTGGTACGGCACCCCGCGCCGCGAGCCGACGTACAGCACCGGCTCGCGCCCCGAGGGGAGGTAGGTCTCCCCCTCGTACCGTCCGCCGCGTCCCTCGGTGAGCAGCACCATCAGGTCGACGAAGGCCAGGCCGAACCCGCGGACGAGGACGGGTTCGCCGGGTGCGAGCGGCGAGAGGTCGCTGTCGGCGGTGAAGTCGGGCGGCAGGTGCACCAGGCCGTGTTCGCGGGCGTACCGCGCCAACCGGGCCTGTTCCGCGTCCGGTTCGGAGTCCAAATGGCCGAGGGTGAGGATCACCAGGTCGGCGGGGAGGGGCCGCGCGAGGCCCTCCAGCCACACCTGCTGGCGGCCCTCGCGCGGCCCGCCGACCCGGAGGGCGCGCCGGGGGTGGTGGTACACGGAGACGTTCGCGGGGAGGTCGGCGAGGGCCCGCTCGTACACCCAGCGCAGATAGCGGCCCTGGACCTGGCGGCCGGCGAAGACGCGGCCGTCGAGCCGGGCCCACTCGTGCAGGGTGGGGCCCTCGCGCACCGGACCGTCCATCGCCACCGTCTCGTCGGTGAACATGGTGACGTCCTCGGCGTGCGAGTTCATCCACAGCAGCGGCGACTGCTCCTCGCGCCAGATGCGTCCGCCGCCCGGCGGATGGGGGTCGACCAGATGGACGTCGAGGCCCGAACCGGTGTACAGGCCGGGCGCGTTGGCGGCGAGGCGTTCGAGGATGCCGGTCCCCCGCGGCCCGGCTCCGACGATCACCAGCTGCTGTCTCATCGGGCGCTCTCCGTGCCGCGCGCGTAGCGCTTCTCGACGTAGTACTGGCCGACGCCCAGCAGCGAGGTGACCACGGCGTACCAGAGGGTGGCGACCATCAGCAGCGGGATCACCTGATAGGTGCGGTGGTAGATCAACTGGGCGGAGAACAGAAGGTCGTTGACGGCGATGACGCTGACGATCGAGGTGCCCTTGAGGGTGCCGATCAGCATGTTCCCGGCCGGCGGCACGATGGAGCGCATCGCCTGCGGCAGCACGATCCGCCACCAGCGCCGCCACCGGCTCAGGCCGAGCGCGTGGGCCGCCTCGATCTGGCCGCGGTCCACGGAGAGGATCCCGCCGCGGACGACCTCGGCGGCGTAGGCGGCCTCGTGCAGGGTGAGGCCGACGATCGCGACGGCCACCGGGCTGAGCAGGTCGACGGTCCGCACGCCGAACACCTGGGGGTACAGCGCCCCGATGTTGAACCACAGCAGGAGCTGCACCAGGATCGGGATCGACCGGAACAGCCACACGTAGCCCCAGCTGACCGCGCGCAGCACGGGGTTGGCGGACAGCCGGAACGCGGCGAGCAGGGTGCCGAGGGCGAAGCCGAGGACCATCACCACCGCGGTCAGCCACAGCGTGAGCCACAGTCCGCGCAGGACGGAGTCCGAGGTGAAGTAGTCGGCGACGACGTCCCACTGGAACGCCTTGTTGCGCACGACCGAGTTGACGGCCAGGCCGAGCGCGACGAGGACGGTGACGGCGGCGGCCCACTGCCCGTACCGGCGCTGCGGGACGATCCGGGGAGCGTCCGCGGGCTCGGGCAGCTCCGGGACCGTGGGGAGTTTGGCGAGGGTGTCGGATGACATGCGAAGGCTCCGTGACGGGGGAGTCCGCCGCTCGGCGAGGCCGGGAGCGGGGGAGAGTCGTCGATACGGGGTGGTGCCTTCACACGGACGCGCCGCACGGCGCGTTACGGCCGAGCCCCTCAGCAGGGCCGCACCCCGAGAGTACGGGGGCGTTTCCCTCCGCTGTCAAGGCTGTCCATACTGTGAGCGGTACATCTCAACTCGGTTGACGCAGAACCGAATGCCTGTTCCACTTGGCCCATGCATCCACAGCAGTGGCTGGTCACCCGCTCCCACATCGACTTCGGTCGCGTGTGGTCCTCTTCCTGTTGAGCTGACCCCCTGCGCGCACCCGCCTCACGGCGGGCGCACTCGCGTTCTCTTGCTTCTCCGCCTTCACACGCACACCCCTCCCCTCGCGTTGTCGCACCCCCTTCGGCTTCAGGAGACCGCTCCCCGATGCGTACGCCCGCTTATCGGCATTTCATACCTTTTGTCAGCATCACGTCGGCCGCCCTGCTCCTCACCGCCTGCGGTTCCGGATCCGGCGGCCAGGACGGCACGGACGCCTCAGGAGTGGCGGCCAGGTCCGTCAAGGTGCCCACCACGGACGTCGTCTCCGCCGAGAAGAAGGACGAGGCCGCGGCGGGGCTGCTGCCGGCGGGCACCACCCGCCTCACCGTCGCGGTCAGCATCGGCGGCACCCCGCCCGGCACCACCTACCTCGCCGACGGCACGACCCTCACCGGCCAGGACGTCGACTTCACCAAGGCGGTCGCCCGCGTGCTGGGCGTCGAGCTGAAGCTGGAGCAGGCGAGTTTCGAGGCGATCCTGCCCGCCCTGGACAGCGGCAAGTACGACGTCGGGGCGAGCAACTTCGGTGTCACCGACGAGCGGCGCAGGACCATCGACTTCGTCACCTACATCAACGACGGCCAGGGCTTCGCCACCCGCGAGGACAGCAAGCTCTCGAAGATCACGGAGCTGACGCAGCTGTGCGGCCTGAACGTCGCGACCGCCGCCGGCACGACCTTCGAGGCCACGCTGGAGGAGAACAAGCACGTGTGCGCCGACGCGGGCAAGAAGGCCTACCAGGTGCAGACGTACGGGGAGACGAGCGCGATCTGGTCCTCGCTCCAGCAGGGCCGCAGCGACGTGGTGATGTCCACGATCAACGGACTGCGCTACGCCGTCGCCCACCAGCAGGGTCTGAGATTCCTCAACGAGTTCCACCGCCTGGACGTCGGCTTCGCCTTCAAGAAGGGCACCGCGCTGGCCCCGGCCTTCCGGGCGGCGGTGAACAAGCTGCTCGCGGACGGCACCTACGACAAGATCCTCAAGAAGTGGGACACGACGGGTTCCGCGATCGACAAGTCGCGGATCTCCCCTCCGGAGCTGAAGAACTAGGGAAACGGGGCCTTTGCCCCTCCCCCGCGTCCGAGCCCCCGGCGAAGCCGGCCGAACAGCCCCCGGCCCCGCCGGGGGCTCGGTGCGTCCCGGGCCCGCGCGCCGCCTGATCCACCGTCAGCGCGGATATGAGCAGCTCGTCATAACGTGTCACGATCCTCGCGACCCGGCCGTGATCGCGGCGAGGGCGCGGGCCGGAGCCCGTGCGCCGATGCGCCGTCCGCATTCCGCACGCGCGATCTGCCGGTTTCGCCCGTACTGTGGTACGACGTTGGGGTTCACCCATACGCACTGTGCATCACCCGTCCGCCGCGTACCATCATATTTCACTCTCAGTCAGCACCCGTATGAGTCTCGCCCCTTGGGGCACAAGGACTCTCGACGGATCTGCTGTGCACCAGTACCGTCACAAACCCCCCGCGCGGCGTCTATCCACTTGGCGCACCGTCCGCATCATGGATGACCATAGGGATACGGAAAGCAAGAAAGAACGCTGTGAGAGGAGGCGTCCATGGGATCGGTACGCAAGGCGAGTGCGTGGCTCGGCCTCGTCGACGACAACGATGACGAGCGCTACTACGACGACGACTACTCCGAGGGCTCCGAGTCCGGGGACGCCTGGGTCACCGACCCGCGCGTGAAGGTGGCCACGGACACGGCCGACGAGAAGGACCGCAGAATCGGCACGGTCACCCCGGACAGCTTCCGGGACGCCCGCGCCATCGGCGAGCTGTTCCGGGAGGGTGTCCCGGTCATCATGAACCTCACCAACATGGAGCCCGGCGACGCCAAGCGCGTCGTGGACTTCGCGGCGGGGCTCATCTTCGGGTTGCGCGGTTCGATCGACCGTGTCTCCAACCGGGTGTTCCTGCTGACCCCCGCCGACACCGAGATCATCAGCGGTGAGGCGTCCTCGCACCGCTCCGACGGCTTCTTCAACCAGAGCTGAGGCGGGGCCGCTCCCGGCCCCGCTCCCCGACGGGGCTCACCGGAAGGCGTCGAGCCCGGTGAGCGCCTTGCCCAGCACGAGCTGGTGCATCTCGACGGTGCCCTCGTAGGTGAGCACGGACTCCAGGTTGGTCGCGTGCCGCATGACGGGGTATTCGAGGGAGATCCCGTTGGCACCGAGGATCGTCCGCGCCGTACGGCAGATGTCGATGGCCTCGCGGACGTTGTTGAGCTTGCCGAAGCTGACCTGCTCGGGACGCAGGCGGCCGGCGTCCATCCGCCGCCCCAGATGGTGGGCGAGCAGGATGCCCTTGTGCAGTTCGACCGCCATGTCGGCGAGTTTGGCCTGGGTGAGCTGGAAGCCGCCGATGGGCCGGCCGAACTGCTCCCGCGTCCGCGCGTACTCCACGGCCGCCTCGAAGCTGCTGCGGGCCGCGCCCATCGCGCCCCACACGATGCCGTAACGGGCGTGCGAGAGACAGCTGAGCGGTCCGCGCAGTCCGGTCACCTCGGGCAGCACGGCCGTGGCGGGCAGCCGTACGTCGTCGAGGACGAGTTCACTGGTGACGGAGGCGCGCAGGGACCACTTGTGCCTGATCTCCGGCGCCGAGAAGCCGGGGCTGTCCGTGGGCACGACGAACCCGCGGATGCCGTCCTCCGTCTGCGCCCACACGACGGCGACGCCGGCCACGGACCCGTTGGTGATCCACATCTTGCGGCCGTTGAGCACCCAGTCCCCGCCGTCCCGCACGGCGTGGGTGCGCATGGACGCGGGGTCGGAGCCGTGGTCGGGCTCGGTCAGACCGAAGCAGCCGATCACCTCACCGGCGGCCATGCGGGGCAGCCACTGCTGCTTCTGCTCCTCGCTGCCGAACCGGTGGATGGCGTACATGGCGAGGGAGCCCTGCACCGAGACCAGGGAGCGGATGCCCGAGTCGGCCGCCTCCAGCTCCAGACAGGCCAGCCCGTACTGCACGGCGCTCGCGCCCGCGCATCCGTAACCGGTGAGGGACATGCCGAGCGCGCCGATCGAGCCCAGTTCGCGTGCGAGGTCCCGGATCACGGGGAGCTCGCCCTTCTCGTACCAGTCGGCGACGTACGGCAGGACGCGGTCGGCCGCCCAGCCGCGGACGGTGTCCCGGACGGCCAGGTCCTCCGGCTCCAGCAGGTCGTCGATCCCGAGCGGGTCGGCGGGGTCGAACGGGGGCAGCTTCGTGGACGCGGACATGGAACACCCTCCGGGACACGGGAACGGAGTAAAACTAGCACCGCTAGTCACAGCTCTCCGGCCGACGTTACGGTGCGGTGTCCCGCACGTCCAGAGCGGCCCGGGCGGAGACCCTCGGCCGGCCGCCGGTCGCCTCCGCCTCCCGCGGCCCCGGCACGTCCGGTGCGGTCCCGTCCGGCTCCTCGCCGCACTGCACGGTCCGCGGCAGCCGCAGCGCCATCAGCGCGCCCAGCAGCAACAGGCCCGCGCTCAGCAGCAGCGTCACATGCAGCCCGTGCACGAAGGAGTCCCGCGCCGCCCGGCGCAGCGCGGCCCCGGCGGGCCCGCCGAGCCGCCCGGCGACCTGGTAGGCCTCGCCGAGCGAGTGCCCCGCCGCCCGTGCCGCGTCCCGCGGCACGCCCGGCACCGACCGCAGCGCCGGGGCATAGGCCGCGTTCATCACGCTGCCCAGCAACGCGATGCCGATCCCGGCCCCCAGCTGGTAGGAGGTCTCGCCGATCGCCGCGGCGCCGCCGGCCCGGTCGGCCGGGGCCTCGCTGAGCATCGACTCGTACGCGCCGAACAGCGTCGTCTCCAGGCCGAAGCCCAGCAGCACGAAGCCGGCCAGCAGCAGCGGCGGGTCGTCGGTGCCGCCCATCACCGTCAGGGTCAGCACGGCCGCCGCCGTCAGGCAGAAGCCCGCGGACACCATCCGGCGCGGCCCGAAGCGGCGCAGCATGCGCGCGCCCGCCAGGCCCGCCGCCATCGCGGCGACGGTCAGGGGCAGCAGCCTGAGGCCGGTCTCCAGCGGCGACAGGCCGAGCACCAGTTGCAGGTACTGGGCGGCGATCAGCTCCAGGCCGACCAGCGCGAGCATGGCCAGCACGATGCAGCCCACCGAGGTGCTGAACGCGGGCCGGCGGAACATGCGCAGATCCACCAGGGGATACGGGAGCCGCCGCTGGCGCCGTACGAAGAGCAGGAGGAGACCCGCGCCGGTCAGCAGCGGCAGCGCGGTGAGCGGACTCGCCGCCGCCTGCCCGCCGCCGAGCCGCTGCACGCCGAGGACGACGGCGAACAGGCCGGCCGCCGCCGTCAGCGCGCCGGTCACGTCCCAGGGGCCGTCCCGCTCCCCCCGCGACTCGGGCAGCAGGAGCCGGCCCACCGGGAGGCTGACCAGCATCAGCGGGATGTTGACCAGGAAGACCGCGCCCCACCAGAAGTGCTCCAGCAGGAAGCCGCCGAGCAGCGGTCCGACCGCCGCGCCGACCGCCGCCACCGCGCTCCAGACGCCGATGGCGAGGGCGCGCTCGCGCCGGTCGGGGAAGACCTGGCGGAGGATCGACAGGGTCGCGGGCATGATCATGGCGCCGCCGACGCCGAGCAGCGCGCGGGCCAGGATGAGCATCTCGGCGGTCCCCGAGAACGCGGCCACGGCGGACGCCACACCGAACAGGGCGTAGCCGAGCAGCAGGACGCGTCTGCGGCCGACCCGGTCCCCGAGAGTGCCGAAGAGGATCAGCAGCGCGGCACAGACCAGCGGATAGACGTCGACGATCCAGAGCAGTTCCACGGCGCCGGGCCGGAGGTCCTCGGTGACGGCGGGCACCGCCACGTGCAGCACGGTGGCGTCGAGGGCGACGAGCAGCAGGCTGGCACAGAGGACGACGAGGACGACCCAGCGGTGGGCATCCGCCCCGGGCGCCCGACGGCGCGGCCCTGCGGCAGCCGTGGTCGTCCCGGACATGTACGTACCTCCCAGAAGATCCCTCGTGCGGGGGCGGACCGGCGGGGTGGGGACTCCTGCCGTACGGCCGGGAATGAGCGGTTTCCCGACCCGCGCGAACCCATGCGAGTGACTCGTCAGCGTACGCGAGTCCGCCGCACGGCCACGTGGCGGACATCTCACGCGCGCGACGGGGCCCGTGTGGGGTACGCCACGCCCTCCTCCCCGGCCGCGCCCCGGCGGCCGGTGCCGTTCCGGGTGCGGTCGATAATCGGATCCGTGACCGATCTCGCCGCGCGCGCAGCCGCGCCCCCCGTCTCCCTCCCGCGCCGGGCGGCCCCCGCCCTCCTGGGCTACGCGGCGGTGCGCGTTCTGGGGCTGGCCGTGCTGACGGTGTGGAGCGCCGCGCGCGGCAGGAGCGCGTACACCCTGCTGACGGCGCGCTGGGACTCGCTCTGGTACACCCGGGTTGCGGAAGGGGGGTACGGCTACGAGGTGCGGCTGCCGAACGGGGACGTCCACTCCAGTCTGGCGTTCTTTCCGCTGCTGCCGTGGCTGGAGCGGACGCTGCACGCGGTCACCCCGCTGTCGTACGCGGACGCCGGTTTCGTGGTGAGCCTGCTGGCGTCCCTGGCCGCGGCGGCCGGGATCTTCGCGGTCGCCGACCGGGTGTACGGGCCCCGGGCCGGGGTCTGGGCGGTGCTGCTGTGGGCGGTGCTGCCGGTCGGGGCCGTGCAGTGGATGGCGTACAGCGAGTCGCTGTTCACGGCGCTGGCGGCCTGGTCGCTGTACGCGGTCCTGACCGGGCGGTGGCTGACCGCGGGCACGCTCGCCGCGCTGGCGGGGCTGACCCGGCCGGTGGGGGTGGCGGTGGTCGCCGCGGTGTGGGTGGCGGGCGTGGTCTCGTTCGTGCGAGCGCGCGGCACGATGCGCGCGCCGGGCGCGTCCACCGTCTCGCGAGCCCAGGCGCACACACCGGGCGGGCCGGCCGCCTCGCACGCCCCGGCGCTCACACCCGGCGCGCCGACGGACACCCGCGCCCCCGCGCCCGTACCCGGCCCGCCCGGCGCACCGCCCGCCCCGAGCGCCCCCGCCTGGCGCCGTGCGCTCGGCATGCTGATCGCTCCGCTCGGTGCCGCCGGTTACGTCCTCTGGGTCGGGCGGCGCACCGGCGACGGCCCGCTCGGGTACCTGGACGTCCAGGCCGGGTGGCGCAACGGGTTCGACGGCGGCTACGCCTTCGCCCGCTTCGTGGGGACCGAGTTCACGTCATTCCCGTCGGCTCTCGCCGGCCTCGCCCTGGTCATCGGCGTCACCCTGCTGATCCGGCTGTACGTCACCGGCGTCCGCGGGCGCCAGCCCGTGGAACTGCTGGTGTACACGGGGATCGTCCTCGCCCTCGGCCTGTGCGCGTCGAGCTACTTCGGCTCCAAGCCCCGGCTGCTGATGCCGGCCTTCCCGGTGCTGCTGCCGCTCGCCTGCGCCCTGGCCCGGCTGCACACCTCCCGAGCCGCCCTGGTCACAGCGGGGTTGGCGGGCGCGGCGGCGGTCTACGGCGCGTTCTGGCTGAACGGCTCCGGTCCGCCGTGACCGCCCCCACCCCCCGATGACGGCCGGGAGAAATCCGCGCCAGGACCGGGTTAACACATTCATAAGCGCCATATAAACAACACCCGGCATGATCAAAGGAATTGACTCGAGTGGCCTCCCTCGATTGCGGAATCCCTGGAATTCGGGCCGCCCTTGAGAGGTTTGCCACATCACATCGTCATCACAAAGCCGCTGTTTCGACCGGGGACCCAGCTCACTCGCTGTAACGTCGATTGGGTGCGTACCGAACGAAACCTCATCCGGCGTCTGGACCGGGTGTTCACCAGACTGGACCGTGAGCCGGAACGACCGGCTCACATCGATGTGCCGAGGATGAGCCGGCACCGGGTCGTCCTGTTCTCCGCGACCCTGGCTTTCTACCTGGCGATCGTGTGGGCCGTGGTGACCACCTCCTGGCTGGTCCGGCTGGACTGGCAGGTCATGTTCTTCCGGCCGTACCAGCAGTGGCCGCAGATCCACGCCTTCCTCGACTACTACGTGGTGCTCGGCCAGCGCGGCCCCACCGCCGTGATGGTCGCGGCCTGGCTCGGCTGGCGCTCCTGGCGGCAGCACACGCTCCGCCCGCTGCTGACCCTGGCCGCCTCGCTGCTGCTGCTGAACATCACGGTCGGCGCCGCCAAGCTCGGCATGGGGCGGCTCGGTCCGCACTACGCGACCGTGATCGGCTCGAACGAGATGGGCCTGGGCGGCGATATATTTCCCAGCGGCCACACCGCCAACGCGGTCGTGACCTGGGGGATCCTGGCGTATCTGGCCTCGACCCCGAGAGCGCGCCGCTGGCTGTCGGCCCTCTCCGCGGTGACCTCGCTCGGCGTCGGCCTCACCACCGTCTACCTCGGTACGCACTGGCTGAGCGACGTACTGCTCGGCTGGGCCGCCGGCCTGCTGATCCTGCTCGCCCTGCCCTGGTTCGAGCCGCTGATCGCCCGGGCCGAGCAGGGGATCTTCGTCCTGCGCGACCGCCTGCGCGCCCGCGGCGGCCTGCCCGTGCCGGAACCGGCCGTCCCGGTCCGGCCGGTGGCGCTCCGGCCGCGCGGCGCCCCGGCGGAGCCGGCGCCGGTCCGCGAGCCGGTCTCCGCGACCCGGGCCTCCCGGGGCCCGGCCCACCTGGCCCCCGGGCCGCACACGGCCCGTTCGGAACGCACCCCGGTCACCCCGGTGGGCAGCCGCCGCCCGCCGCACGCCGACCGTCTCCCCCGCGGTACGTCCCAGCCGGCCCGCCCCCTGACAGGCGGCTGACGGCGGGAACGGCGACGGGGCCCGGTACGCACCACCACCCCGCGCCACGGCGAAGGCCCCGCTCCCTGACGAGGAGCGGGGCCTTCGCCGTATCCGTGTCACCGGCCCCGGTCAGCCCTTCCAGGCGCGGGCCACCCGGCCGTCCCGCACCTCGAAGTTCAGCCGGCCCGCGCGGTACTCCATGGTGATGACCGCGCCCGGCGGCAGCGACCGCACCGAGGGCCAACCGCGCTCGCGGGCGAGGCGCTCGGCGTGTGCGGCGTCGAGACCGACGTACCCGTCCGGACTGTCCTGGGGCTCCGCTGGCGGAGTGGGAATCGGTGCCATGCCGCCACGCTAGGCCGCTTCCGGCGACGACGGAAGCGGGCACAGCAGGGTAAGAGCCGTATCCGGTTCCGGTCACACCTCTGTCACAGCCTCGCGGCCCGGTTTCAGCCACCCGACATCGGCTGACATCACGGCCGGCCGTCACCCGAACGGGCGTTTCCGTTCGGCTTACCGGGGTAATCGAGCCGAATTCACGCGTGTCGGCGGACGGCTTCGAATTCCCCGGCGGAAAGTGCCCCCGTGGGGGATCGGGGCGGGTCCGCGGCGCGATTCCCCGGCAATCCTGTTCGACGCCACGGAAGCTGACGCCGCATAGGAGATTTCACGGATTCAGCACACAACCGCCGTATGCCCCCTGCCGGGCGCACGGCCCGGCGAGCGGCAGGACGGCGGCTCGCGGGCCCGCGCGCCGCGGGCCGTGGCGGGCCCGGGCGCGACGACGCGAAGGGGCGAGCGAGCGATGGGGACCGAGGTCGCGGGGACGACGGCACGGCCGGTGCGCACCGGCCGGGGCGGCCGGCTGGTCGTGGAGTGGCTCATCACCACCGACCACAAGAGGATCGGTCATCTGTACCTGATCACGGGGTTCTGCTTCTTCCTGGCCGGCGGGGTCATGGCCCTGCTGATGCGCGCGGAACTCGCCCGGCCGGGCCTCCAGGTCATGAGCAACGAGCAGTACAACCAGCTGTTCACGCTGCACGGCACGATCATGCTGCTGCTGTTCGCCACCCCCAGCTTCGCGGGCTTCGCCAACGAGCTGATGCCGTTGCAGATCGGCGCGCCCGACGTGGCCTTCCCGCGGCTGAACATGCTGTCGTACTGGCTGTTCACGTTCGGCGGGCTGATCGTGCTGGGTTCGCTGCTGGTGCCGGACGGGCCGGCCGACTTCGGCTGGTTCGCCTACGCGCCGCTCAACGACGCCGCCCACTCCCCCGGTCTCGGCCCGGACCTGTGGATCATGGGCCTGGCGCTGTCCGGCTTCGGGACGATCCTCGGCGCGGTCAACTTCATCACCACCATCATCGGGATGCGCGCACCCGGCATGACGATGTTCCGGATGCCGATCTTCACCTGGAACACGCTGTTCACGTCGATCCTGATCCTGCTGGCCTTCCCGGTGCTGGCGGCGGCGCTGCTGGTGCTGGAGGCGGACCGGCGGTTCGGCGCCCGGGTGTTCGAGGCGGCCAATGGGGGCCCGCTGCTGTGGCAGCACCTGTTCTGGTTCTTCGGGCACCCCGAGGTGTACATCATCGCGCTGCCGTTCTTCGGGATCGTCACGGAGATCATCCCGGTGTTCAGCCGCAAGCCGATCTTCGGCTATCTGACGCTGGTCGGCGCGACCATGACGATCACCGGGCTGTCGGTGGTGGTGTGGGCGCACCACATGTTCGCCACCGGCGCGGTGCTGCTGCCGTTCTTCTCGTTCACGTCGTTCCTCATCGCGGTGCCGACGGGCGTGAAGTTCTTCAACTGGACCGGCACGATGATCAAGGGTTCGCTGTCCTTCGAGACACCCATGCTGTGGGCGCTGGGCTTCCTGGTGACGTTCCTGTTCGGCGGGCTGTCCGGGGTGATCCTGGCGTCGCCGCCGCTGGACTTCCACGTCACGGACTCGTACTTCGTGGTGGCCCACTTCCACTACGTCGTCTTCGGCACGGTCGTCTTCGCGGTCTTCGGCGGCTTCTACTTCTGGTGGCCGAAGTTCACGGGCCGGATGCTCGACGAGCGGCTCGGGAAGATCCAGTTCTGGACCCTGTTCACGGGCTTCCACACCACCTTCCTGGTGCAGCACTGGCTGGGCGCCGAGGGCATGCCCCGCCGGTACGCCGACTACCTGGCGGCCGACGGCTTCACGGCGCTCAACACGGTCTCCACGATCGGCGCGTTCCTGCTGGGCGTGTCCACGCTGCCGTTCCTCTACAACGTCTGGACGACCGCCGTGCACGGCGCGAAGGTCGAGACCGACGACCCCTGGGGCTACGGCCGTTCCCTGGAGTGGGCGACCTCCTGCCCGCCGCCCCGGCACAACTTCGTCACCCTGCCCCGGATCCGCTCGGAGTCCCCGGCGTTCGACCTGCACCACCCGGAGTACGCCGGCCAGGCCCCGCAGCCCGAGCCGAAGCGGCATCAGGCCGGTTCCTGATCCTCCTGACCGCCTCGGCCGGCGGTCCGCGGCAACGCGCGGAGGCGGGCAGCCGCTCTCCCCGCCGGGACAGCGGCTGCCCGCCATGGGCGGCGCGGGGCTCAGAGCGCGGGGCTCACAGCGCGAGGCGCTGGCCGGGCACGATCAGATCGGGGTCGGCGCCGATGACGGCCTTGTTGGCGGCGTAGAGCCGCTGCCAGCTGGTTCCGTACCGGGCGGCGATGATGCTCAGGGTGTCGCCCTCGCGGACCGTGTAGTCGCCGCGGGACGCGCTGCGGCCGGTGGCGGCCGCCGGGCGTTCCGGCGTCGCGGCCGGGGCGGACGGCGTCGTCGCGCTCCTCGGCGTCGCGGTGTGCCGGGCCGGGCTGTTCCCGGTCGAGCCGCTTCCGGTTCCGCCGCTGCGGGGCGCGCCGCCCGGGGACGACGTGTCCGAGGCGGTAGCCGGGGCGGTGCCGGCGGCTCCGGCGCGGGCCGAGCAGACCGGCCAGGCACCCCAGCCCTGGGCGCCCTGGACCTTGGTGGCGACGGTGATCTGCGCGCTTCTGGAGGCCTGGTCGGCCGTCGGGGCGTAGGCGGTGCCGCCGTACGCGCGCCAGGTGCCGGCGGAGAACTGGAGCCCGCCGTAGTAGCCGTTGCCGGTGTTGATGTGCCAGTTGCCGCCGCTCTCGCACTGGGCGATGCGGTCCCACACCCCGTTGTCCGCCGCGGCGGCGTTGCCGGTCGCGGCCAGCAGTCCCAGCGGGGCCAGCAGGGCGGCTCCGGCCAGCGCGGCCGTCGTACGGCCCTTGCGGGCGCTGTCGGGCCGGCCGGTGTTGCGGGTGGTATCGGCACAGTCGGTCATGTGTTTCCCTCTCCACGAACCCGGGCTCCCCCGGACGGAGCGCGTCGTGCCGCGTATGACCGCGGTTCGTCGCGCCCGCCCCGTCCGCCACCACCGGTGCGGCGTTCGTGCTCTGCCTGATGCCGGTCTGCGGACGTACCCGAGCGGTGCTCCTTGCACACGGCGGAGGAATCTAGGGAGGGCGGGCCACCGGAATCAACCAACTCGCCTTCGCTCCAGGCCAGTTGACCGTTACCGACGGTAGCGGCGATTTCCGGACACCCACCTCATCCGCTTATTTCCGGATGAGTCGACCACCGACCCCAGCAGCCTGTGGCCCACATCACTCGGCCACGCCCTTTCTCCAGGCGGACTTCTCACTTGACGCAATCGTCCATGCACCCAGTGTGACAGCGCGCGGCAGGCAGTTCGAACCGGTCGGCCCCGGGGCGTGACCCCCACCACAGGACGCCCGTTGTCTTCTTCATGAGCCCGGAACCCCGGGGCTCATCGGCCGGGAGCCACCCGGCCGACCCCCAGCACCGCATTCCGAGGGAGCCACCCGTGCCGCGCATGCTCGACGTCAGTGACGCCGTACGCGCCGAGATCGGCGACGAAGAAGCCGACCGGCTGCTCGCCGGAGAGAACGCCCCGGGCAGTTACGACTGCACGTCCTGCCGCACCCAGGGCGACTCCGAGCAGGAGCGCACCAGCACCGTCCTGTTCGTCGGCGACGAGACCGCCGTCCTCGCCTTCGCCCACGCCGGCTGCCTGCCCTCGCAGGTCGTCCAGGTCACCGAGGAGCAGTTGCAGGGCGCCGTCCGGTCCATCGGCGCCGCCGGTGACATGGCCGGCGCCGACGCCGCCGGCGCGCCGCACGCGACCGTTCCCGAGCAGGCGGTGCTCGGTGTGACCAGCGGACTGGTCCTGATCGACGGGGAGTTGCACCCCGCGCTCGTCGTCGAGCCGACCACGGCGATCGCGCGCCCGGGCACCACCGGGACCGGCGACGACTTCCTCGCGCTGCTCGTCGAACAGGGCTTCCTGCCGGTGACCGAGCTGGCGTCCGTCCCGCCGGTGCTGCACGGCTGGTCCGTCCTGCTGGCCGTGGGGCAGCTGCACGCGGTGCTCCAGCCGTCGGCCAACGGGGGCGGGCCGGTGGCCTGGTGGCAGGCGCACCAGCCGCTCCAGGTGACCGACAGCTGGCGGGCCGCCGCCAACAAGCACCAGCAGGTGCTCCTGTTCGCGGCGCCGGTGGGATCGATCGGGCGCCAGCCCCGGGAGGACCTGCTGCGCGGCGCGCTGGACAGGGCCGCCGCGCACGGCAGGCTGGTCGCCGCGGCGCTTCCGCTCGCGGGTACCTGAGGCCGCCCGCGGAGCCGTACGACCGCGTCGGCCGCATCCCTTTGCGCGTCCGGTCGTTTGGACATACGTGCACGCATACGACACTCCCCCCCGCCGGTCCTTCTCCTCCGTGCCGTCCGCCCGGACGGCCCACGAACCGTCCGGCGGACCGTCGGCCACGCCGATCTACGACTCGCTCTACGCGGAGTGGGTCAGGACCTTCCGCACACTGCCGGGGGACCGCAGCGGCGAGGAGGAGCTGAGGTTCAGTGCCTTCGGCGACTTCCCCGACGGCACGAGCGCGTACGGCGGCCACCGCGCGGGGTCGTTCAGCAGCTCCTACAGCGCCTACAGCGCGGGGGCCTACAGCGCCCGGCAGCAGTCGCAGTGGCAGCGGGTCGGCACGCTCGGGCGGCAGCAGGACACCGGCATGCAGTACCTGCCCGCCGCCCTGCCGCCGGGGCCGCGCCGGGGCGCGTGACGGACCCGTGAACGGCGAGGGGCGCCCCCTGGAGAGCCAGGGGGCGCCCTTCTCGTCGTACCGCCGTCACTTCTTCTTCGCGCCGCGCTTCTCGCGCACCCGCACCGACAGGTGGATCGGGGTGCCCTCGAAGCCGAACTGCTCGCGCAGGCGGCGCTCGATGAAGCGCCGGTAGCCCGCCTCGATGAAGCCCGACGCGAAGAGCACGAACCGCGGCGGCTTGGTGCCGGCCTGGGTGCCGAACAGGATGCGCGGCTGCTTGCCGCCCCGGACGGGGTGCGGGTGGGCCGAGACCAGCTCGCCGAGGAAGGCGTTCAGGCGGCCCGTGGGGACGCGCGTCTCCCAGCCCGCCAGCGCCGTCTCGATCGCCGGGACCAGCTTCTCCATGTGCCGGCCGGTGCGGGCCGAGACGTTGACCCGGGGTGCCCAGGCGACCTGGGCCAGCTCCGTCTCGATCTCCCGCTCCAGGTAGTAGCGGCGCTCCTCGTCCAGGGTGTCCCACTTGTTGAAGGCGAGGACGATCGCGCGTCCCGCCTCCACCGCCATGGTGACGATGCGCTGGTCCTGGACGGAGATGTTCTCGGAGGCGTCGATCAGGATGACCGCCACCTCGGCCTTCTCCACGGCGGCCGCCGTACGCAGCGAGGCGTAGTAGTCGGCGCCCTGCTGGAGGTGGACCCGCTTGCGGATGCCCGCCGTGTCGACGAACTTCCAGGTGACGCCGCCCAACTGGATCAGCTCGTCGACCGGGTCGCGGGTGGTGCCCGCCAGTTCGTTGACGACGACGCGCTCCTCGCCGGCCACCTTGTTCAGCAGCGAGGACTTGCCGACGTTCGGGCGGCCGATGAGCGCGATGCGGCGGGGGCCGCCGACGGCGGTGCCGAAGGTCTGCTCGGGGGCCTCCGGCAGCGCCTCCAGGACGGCGTCCAGCATGTCGCCGGTGCCGCGGCCGTGCAGGGCGGAGACGGGATGCGGCTCGCCGAGGCCGAGCGCCCACAGGTAGGTCGCGTCCGCCTCACCGCTCGGGCCGTCGACCTTGTTGGCGCACAGCACGACGGGCTTGCCCGCCTTGCGCAGCAGCCGGACGACCGCCTGGTCGGTGTCGGTCGCGCCGACCTTGGCGTCGACGACGAAGACGACCGCGTCGGCCGCCTCGATCGCGTACTCGGCCTGCGCGGCCACGGAGGCGTCGATGCCGAGGACGTCCTGCTCCCAGCCGCCGGTGTCGACCACCTTGAAGCGGCGGCCGGCCCACTCGGCCTCGTAGCTGACACGGTCGCGGGTGACGCCCGGCTTGTCCTCGACGACCGCCTCGCGACGGCCGATGATCCGGTTCACCAGGGTCGACTTGCCGACGTTGGGGCGGCCGACGACGGCGAGCACGGGCAGCGGGCCGTGGCCCGCCGCCTCGATGGCGCCCTCGACGTCCTCGATGTCGAAGCCCTCTTCCGCGGCGAGCTGCATGAACTCCGCGTACTCGGCGTCGCCGAGAGCCCCGTGCTCGTACTCGTGCTCGGCCGAGCCGTCGGGCTGGATGTCGTCGTTCATGAAGTCCGTACCTCGTCGTTCATTCGTGGTGATCGGTGGAGCGGCCCTCCGTGGGCTGATCCACTACTCAAGTGTCGCCTAGCGCCCGGTCAGGCGCCTGGCGTTTTCCAGGTGGCTGGTGAGCCGCTCGCGGATCCGCTCGGTCGCCTCGTCCAGCGCGCCGCGCGTACGCCGCCCGCTGCCGTCGCCCGCGTCGAACGGGTCACCGAAGACGACGTCGACCCGCGAGCGCAGCGGAGGCAGCGCCTTGACCAGCCGTCCGGGCCGCTCGGAGCTTCCCAGGACGGCGACGGGCACGATCGGCGCCCCGCCGCGGACCGCGAAGTAAGCCAGCCCGGCGCGCAGCGCGGCGAAGTCGCCCTCGCCCCGGGTGCCCTCCGGGAAGATGCCCAGCACCCCCCCGGCCGCCAGCACGCCGAGGGCCTGGGTGATCGCGGTGCGGTCGGGCAGGGCCCGGTCCACCTTCAGCTGGCCGATGCCGGTCAGGAAGGGGTCCAGCGGGCCGATGAACGCCTCCTTCTTGATCAGGAAGTGCGTCGGTCGGGGCGCCACGCCCATGACCATGGGGCCGTCGACGTTGTGGGAGTGGTTCACCGCGAAGATCACCGGGCCGGTCGCCGGCACCTTCCAGGCGCCCAGCACACGCGGCCGGAACAACCCGTACATCAGGCCGACGCCGATGCGCCGCCCGATCTCGGCGCCCCGCTCCGAGGGGACCGGCGGACGGCTCACTTCCCGGCCCGCTTCTCCTCGACCAGGGTGACGACGCACTCGATGACCTGGGCGAGGGTCAGCTCGGTGGTGTCCACCTCGACCGCGTCGTCGGCCTTGGCGAGCGGCGAGGTCTTGCGGCTGGAGTCGGCCGCGTCCCGCTTGATCAGTGCCTCGCGGGTGGCGTGGACGTCGGCGTTCTTCAGCTCGCCGCTGCGGCGGGCCGCACGGGCCTCCGGGGAGGCGGTGAGGAAGATCTTCAGGTCGGCGTCCGGCAGGACGGTCGTACCGATGTCCCGGCCCTCGACCACGATGCCGTGCTCCGCGGCGGCGGCCAGCGAGCGCTGGAGCCCGGTGATCCGGGTGCGCACCTCGGGGACCGCGCTGACCGCGCTGACCTTGGAGGTGACCTCCTGGGTGCGGATCGGGCCGGCCACGTCGACGCCGTCGACCGTGATGGCCGGGTGCGCCGGGTCGGTGCCGGAGACGATCTCCGGCTTGCCGGCTGCGGCGGCGACGGCGCTGGGGTCCGCCAGGTCGATGCCGTTGTTCACCATCCACCAGGTGATCGCCCGGTACTGGGCGCCGGTGTCCAGGTAGCTCAGGCCGAGCTGCGCGGCCACGGCCTTCGACGTGCTCGACTTGCCCGTGCCGGACGGACCGTCGATCGCGACGATCACGGGCTTGGGCGTCGGGGCGGCGCCGTTTTCCACGGGGAGGCACCTTCCTGGTGAAGGGTGGTGGGCTGGGGGCGGGACGCAAGGGCGCCCCGCACAAGGTTACTGGCTCGCGGCAGGCGCCCTCACCGGGCTCTACTGCCGCAGGGCCCAGCCGCGCTCGCGCAGTGCCTCCCGCAGCGCCGCCGCGGCCTGCGGCTCGACCATGAGCTGGACGAGGCCGGCCTGCTGTCCCGTCGCGTGCTCGATGCGCACGTCCTCGACGTTGACGCCCGCCTGTCCCGCGTCCGCGAAGATGCGGGCCAGCTGGCCGGGCTGGTCGTCGATGAGGACGACGACGGTCTCGTACACGCGGGGCGCGCTGCCGTGCTTGCCGGGCACCCGCACCCGGCCGGCGTTCCCGCGGCGCAGCACGTCCTCGACGCCGGCGCTGCCCGAGCGGCGCTTGTCGTCGTCCGGGGACTGGAGGGCGCGCAGCGCCCGCACGGTCTCGCCGAGGTCGGCGGCGACGTCGGACAGCAGGTCGGCGACCGGCCCGGGGTTGGCGGACAGGATGTCGATCCACATGCGCGGGTCGGAGGCGGCGATCCGGGTCACGTCCCGGATGCCCTGCCCGCACAGCCGTACGGCGGCCTCCTCGGCGTGCTCCAGGCGCGCGGCGACCATGCTGGACACCAGGTGGGGCATGTGGGAGACGAGGGCGACGGCGCGGTCGTGGGCGTCGGCGTCCATGACGACCGGGACGGCCCGGCAGTACGAGACCAACTCCAGGGCGAGGTTCAGCACCTCGGTGTCGGTGTCCCGGGTCGGGGTGAGCACCCAGGGCCGGCCCTCGAAGAGGTCGGCGGTCGCGGCCAGCGGGCCGGACTTCTCCCGGCCGGACATGGGGTGGGTGCCGAGGTAGGCCCTGAGGTCGAGACCGGCCGCCTCCAGCTCGCGGCGGGGGCCGCCCTTGACGCTGGCGACGTCGAGGTAGCCCCGGGCCACGCCCCGGCGCATGGCGTCGGCGAGCACCCGGGCGACGTGGGCGGGCGGGGCGGCCACGATCGCCACGTCGACCGGGCCCTCGGGCGCCTCGTCGGTGCCGGCGCCCAGCGCGGCGGCCGTACGGGCCTGGTCGGGGTCGTGGTCGGCGAGGTGGACGGCGACACCGCGCCGGGCGAGGGCCAGGGCGGCGGAGGTGCCGATGAGGCCGGTGCCGATGACGAGTGCGGTTCTCACTGGGCGATGTCCTTGCGCAGGCCGGCCGCGGCGCCGAGGTAGACATGGGCGATGCCGGCGCGGGGTGTGTCCGACTCGACGTGGGCGAGGATCCGCACGACGCGGGGCATGGCGCCCTCGACATCCAGTTCCTGGGCGCAGATCAGCGGGACGTCCACGAGGCCGAGCCCGCGGGCGGCGGCGGCCGGGAAGTCGCTGTGCAGGTCGGGGGTGGCCGTGAACCAGATGCTGATCAGGTCGTCGGCGGTCAGCCCGTTCCGTTCCAGGACGGTGGTGAGCAGGGCCCCGACCTGCTCCTCCATGTGTCCGGCCTCGTCGCGCTCCAGCTGGACGGCCCCCCGGACCGCTCGTACCGCCACGGTGCTGCTCCTCGCTGACATGCGTGTCTGTTCTTGGTCCGTCCAGCGTAGTCAGCCCGCGCGGGGCGGGCGTGCGCCGCCCGGTCGCTGAGACGATGCGGACGTACCGGTATCCACCGTTCTGTACGTCCAGCGCGAAAGGCGTGACATGACCCACCCCTCGACCCGGCGCACGGTTCTGGCTTCGAGCGCGGGGGCGCTCGCCCTGGGCTGCGTGGGATGCGGCGGCGGCAAGAGCGGCAGCGGCTCCTCGTCGTCCGCCTCCCCCACCGGCGCCGGCAGCGGCTCCCCGTCGCCCGTCTCCTCCGCCTCGTCCGCGGGCGCCGCCAGCGGCTCCCCGTCGCCCTCCTCGTCCGCCGGCGGTGCGGAACTCACCAGGACCGGCGACATCCCGGTGGGCGGCGGCAAGGTGTTCGGCGACCGGAAGATCGTCGTCACCCAGCCGTCGAAGGGCGAGTTCAAGGCCTTCTCGGCGATCTGCACGCACCGCGGCTGCACGGTGGACAAGGTCGCGGACGGCACCATCGACTGCCCCTGCCACGGCAGCAGGTTCCACGTCGCCGACGGCTCGGTGGCCCACGGCCCGGCGACCGAGCCGCTGCCCGAGAAGCCGATCACCGTGCGGGGGCAGTCGATCCAGCTGGCCTGAGGGCCCGCGTAGGCTCCGGGGATGCAGCCGCAGGATCTCGTACGCGATCACACGGTCTACGCCTGTGTCATGGGCTCCCGTGCCTTCGGACTGGCCACGGACGCCAGCGACACCGACCGGCGGGGGGTGTTCCTCGCCCCCACCCCCTTGTTCTGGCGGTTCGAGAAGCCGCCGACGCATGTGGAGGGGCCGGGTGAGGAGCGGTTCTCCTGGGAGCTGGAGCGGTTCTGCGAGCTGGCGCTGCGCGGCAACCCGAACATCCTGGAGTGCCTGCACTCCCCGCTGGTGGAGCACGCCGACGACACCGGCCGCGAACTGCTGTCCCTGCGCGGCGCCTTCCTGTCGCTGCGGGCCTACGACACGTTCACCGGCTACGCCCTCGGCCAGCGCAAGAAGCTCGACGCCGACGTCCGCGTCACGGGCGCCCCGCGCTGGAAGCACGCGATGCATCTGCTGCGGCTGCTGGCGAGCGCCCGGGACCTGACGCGCACCGGCGAGCTGCGGATCGACGCCGGCGACCGGCGGGAGGCGCTGCTCGCGGTGAAGCGGGGCGAGGTGCCGTGGGCGGAGGTGGAGCGGCGGATGGTCCGGCTGGCGGCCGAGGCCGAGGCGGCTCTGCGGGGCAGCCCGCTGCCGCCGGAACCGGACCACGCGCGCGTGGCCGGCTTCCTGTACCGGGTGCGCCGGGCGTCGGCCCTGCGGGCGGAGCCGGACCACGAGGCCGCGCGGGGACTCCTGGACGCGGGGCACGGCGGTGGAGACCTCACGCTCTCAGGCCGGAGTGCCGGCCCCGGCGTCCCAGAGTGACCCCAGGGCCAGCAGGTCCGCCCGGTACTCGATCCGCCCGGCCCACTCGGCGGGCCAGGCACCGGCGCCCAGCCGGGCGCCCGCGAAGGCGCCGGTGAGGCAGGCGATGGAGTCGGAGTCACCGGCGGTGCAGGCGGCGCGGCGCAGGGCGGTGACGGGCTCGTCCGGGAAGAGCAGGAAGCACAGCAGCCCGGTGGCGAGGGCCTCCTCGGCGATCCAGCCCTCGCCGGTGGCCAGGCAGGGGTCGGTCTCCGGGGAGACGGTCCGTACGGCGTCCCGGAGGCGGTCGAGGATTGCCAGGCACTCGTCCCAGCCGCGCGCGATGAACTGCTCGGGGCCGGGGTCCTCGGCGCGGGTCCACAGGTCGCCCAGCCAGCCGTGGTGGTAGCGGGTGCGGTGGTCCAGGGCGTACGCGCGCAGGGCGCCGACCAGTTCCGCCGGTCCGGTGCCCCGCGCGAGCAGGTGGACGGCGTGGGCGGTGAGGTCGGAGGCGGCCAGCGCGGTGGGGTGGCCGTGGGTGAGCGCGGCCTGCAACTGGGCGGCGCCGGCACGCTGTTCGCCGCTCAGGCCGGGGGCGAGGGCGACGGGCGCGACGCGCATGTTGGCGCCGCAGCCCTTGGAGCCGACCCGGCTGGCGTCCTGCCAGGGCCGGCCGGGCTCCGTGAGCAGGGCGCACGCCCGCAGACAGGTGCCGCCGGGGGCGCGGACGTTCTCCGGTGACCGGTACCAGTGCACGAACTCCTCACGCAGCGGCCGCTCCAGCCGCCGCGGCGTGAGGTCGCCGCGCTCCATGGCCGTCCGCAGGGCGCGGCCGACGGCGAGGGTCATCTGGGTGTCGTCGGAGACCAGCGCGGGCCGCGCCGGCTCCAGCGTCCGCCAGGGACCGGACTCGGCGAGGATCGCCGGCACGGTCTTGAACTCGGTCGGGTAGCCGAGGGCGTCCCCGAGGGCCAGGCCCAGGAGCGCGCCGGTCGCGGCTCGTTCGGACACGCGGTTCACGCGGTTCACCATCCCCTTTATCGTCACTATGACAATAAACGGGGATGGTGATCACGGCAAGGCGCTCTAGAGGTCGACTTCCTTCATGAGCATGCCGACCTCGGTGTTCGACAGGCGGCGCAGCCAGCCCGACTTCTGGTCGCCGAGGGTGATCGGGCCGAAGGCGGTGCGCACCAGCTTCTCGACCGGGAAACCGGCCTCGGCGAGCATGCGCCGCACGATGTGCTTGCGGCCCTCGTGCAGGGTCACCTCGACCAGGTAGTTCTTGCCGGTCTGCTCGACCACCCGGAAGTGGTCCGCGCGGGCGTAACCGTCCTCCAGCTGGATGCCGTCCTTCAGCTGCTTGCCCAGGTCGCGCGGGATCGGGCCGACGATCGCCGCGAGGTAGGTCTTCTTCACCCCGTACTTCGGGTGGGTGAGACGGTGGGCCAGCTCGCCGTGGTTGGTGAGCAGGATGACACCCTCCGTCTCGGTGTCCAGCCGGCCGACGTGGAAGAGCCGCGTCTCGCGGTTGGTGACGTAGTCCCCGAGGCACTGGCGGCCCTCCGGGTCCTCCATGGTGGAGACGACACCGGCGGGCTTGTTGAGCGAGAAGAACTGGTAGGACTGCGTCGCGACCGTCAGGCCGTCGACCTTGACCTCGTCACTCTCCGGGTCCACCCGGCGGCCCTGCTCGGTGACGATCTCGCCGTTCACCTCGACCCGGGCCTGCTCGATCAGCTCCTCGCAGGCCCGCCGGGAGCCGTAGCCCGCGCGCGCGAGCACCTTCTGGAGGCGCTCGCCCTCCTGCTCCGCGCCCGGGAAGGTCTTGGGCAGCTTGATGTCCGGCTTCCCGGCGTACCGGTCCCGGTTGCGCTCCTCCACCCGCGTCTCGTACTCGCGCGAGCGCGCGGGGGCCGTACGGCCGCCCTGCTGGGGCCGCTTCGGGCCACCCTTGGCGCCACCGCGCGCGGCGCCGCCCCGGCCCGCCTTCGGGCCGTCGTGGGTGGCCCCGGGGCCCACGTCGTAGCGGCGCTCCTCGGGGCGGGGCTTGCGGGGCCGGCCCTGCCCCTGCTTGTCGTCCCTGCTGTTGCCGGCACCGCGGTAGTTCCCGCGTCCGCCACCGCTCTTGCCGCTGCCGCTGCTTCGCATCAAAGTTCCGTCTTAGTCGTCTGCGTCGTCGTCTGCTCCGGGCGCGTCGGGCGCGTCCGGGTCGAACGACGGGACTCCCTCCTGGGTCTCGGCCTCGATCGCCTCCGCCTCCGGGAGGAAGGGCGCGAGTTCCGGAAGCTCGTCCAGGCCGCGCAGGCCCGTCCGCTCCAGGAAGTAGTTCGTCGTCCTGTACAGGATCGCACCTGTTTCGGGTTCCGCGCCCGCCTCCTCGACCAGACCGCGCTGAAGGAGGGTGCGCATCACGCCGTCGCAGTTCACTCCGCGCACCGCGGAGACGCGGCTGCGGCTGACCGGCTGGCGGTAGGCCACGACCGCCAGGGTCTCCAGCGCGGCTTGGGTGAGCCGGGCCGTCCGGCCGTCCAGGACGAGCCGTTCGACTGCCGGCGCGTAGGCGGCCCGGGTGTAGAAACGCCAGCCGCCGGCGACGAACCGCAGGTCGAAACCGCGGCCCTGCGCGGTGTACTCGTCGGCCAGCTCCCGCAGGGCGTCCGCGACTGCCCGCTCCGGCCGCTCCAGGAGCCGCGCCAGGTGCTCCTCGGTCGCGGGCTCGTCCACGACCATGAGCATCGCCTCCAGGGCGGGCCTGAGGTCGAGGCCGGCGGCGGTCCGGGGTCCCGCGGGGGGTTCCGCTGTCTCCTCGCTCATGCCTTCTTCTCCTCGGGCCGCTCCGGCGGCCGGTCGAACTCGTCGGTGACCAGGGGTGCCGCGTCCGCGTCGCCGGTCCAGCGCACGAGCAGCCGGCCGAGCGCGGTCTCCTGGTCCAGGGCGACGGCCTTCTCCCGGTACAGCTCCAGCAGGGCCAGGAACCGGGCCACGACCGTCAGGGTGTCGCCGGTGTCCTCGACCAGCGTCCGGAAGTCCGCCTCGCCCAGTTCCCGCAGCCGGGCCACCACGATCCCGGCCTGCTCCTGCACGCTGACCAGCGGGGCGTGGATGTGGTCGACGTAGACCTGCGGCCTGGGCCGGGGCTGCATCGCCTTGACCGCCAGCCTGGCGAGACCCTCGGGGCCGATGCCGATGACGACCTCGGGCAGCAGCTCGGCGTGCTGCGGTTCCAGGCCGACGGTACGGGGATAGCGCCGGGCCTCCTCGTCGAGCCGCCGGTCGAGGATGCCGGCGATCTGCTTGTACGCGCGGTACTGGAGCAGCCGCGCGAACAGCAGGTCCCGCGCCTCCAGCAGCGCCAGGTCGCCCTCGTCCTCGACCTCGGCGGCGGGCAGCAGCCGGGCCGCCTTCAGGTCGAGCAGCGTGGCGGCCACGACCAGGAACTCGGTCGTCCGGTCCAGGTCCCAGTCCGGCCCCATGGCCCGGATGTGCGCCATGAACTCGTCCGTCACCCGGGACAGGGCGACCTCGGTGACGTCCAGCCGGTGCCGGGAGATCAACTGGAGCAGCAGGTCGAAGGGCCCCTCGAAGTTGGCGAGCCGAACCGTGAAAACCCCGTCGGAGGGTTGGTGGGGCACGGCAGGCGCACGGGGCTCCGCAGACTCACGGGGCTCGGTGGGCCCATGCTCCGCAGGATCACCGGGCGCCGGAGGCTCATGCGGCCCGGCGGACCCATGAGGCACAGCAGGGTCATCGCACACAGCGGGCTCGACCGGCTCACCGGGTGCCGAGGGCTCGGGTGGCAGGGGGGTTGTCGGTGCGGTCGGCGCCGGGGTCTGCGGGGCGCTCCCCGTAGTCCCGGGCGGCTCGGTGCCGGGGGTCCGGGAGGACGGGGTCTGCGGGGCGCTCCCCGGGGTCCCGGGCGGCTCGGTGCCGGGGGTCCGGGAGGCGTTCTCCGGTCCGCCCGGACCCCGCCCCAGCGCACGCCGGCGGCCGGCGGCTGCGCCGGGGGCGGGGGCTGCGTTCGAGGTCATGGCCTCCGCAGGCTACCGCTACCGCCCGCGCAGCCGTCGTACGAGGATGCTCGCGTCCCCGCGGGACTCCAGGTCGGCCAGGACCACGGCCACCGCCTCGCGGACGATCCGGCCGCGGTCCACCGCGAGCCCGTGCTCGCCGCGGAGCACGAGCCGGGCGTGCTCCAGGTCCATCAGTTCCTCGGCCGAGACGTACACGGTGATCTTCTCGTCGTGCCGCTCGCGCCCGCTGGGCCGCCGGGACGCGGCCCGCCCGCGCTTGCGCGGCTGCCCGGCGGGATCGACACCTTCCTGCGCCTCCTGCCGCCGCGCCGGACGGGTGCGGGACTCGCCGGACCCGGACGAATCGGCCGCGGCCGCCGCGTGCTCCGCACCCTCTCCGTCACCGCCCTGGACGGGCACCGACTGGGGTCCGTCCTCGGCGGCCGTCTCGTCGCTCTCCCCCGCGGGAGCCGGCACCCGGGCCTCACCGTTCGCCCCGCGCCGGGTACCGGACGGCTGGAGTGCCGTCCCCCCCGTCGTGCGGAACAACTCGTCGGCCCCGGGCAGACTCACTCGGCGTGACACCGGGCGAGCACCTCCCTGGCGAGCTGGCGGTAGGCGGCGGCACCTACGGAGTTGGAGGCGTACGTGGTGATCGGCTCACCGGCGACCGTGGTCTCCGGGAAGCGGACCGTGCGCCCGATGACCGTGTGGTAGACGTGGTCGTCGAACGCCTCGACGACACGTGCGAGCACCTCACGGCTGTGCACGGTTCTCGAGTCGTACATCGTGGCGAGGATGCCGTCCAGTTCCAGCTCGGGGTTGAGCCGCTCCTGGACCTTCTCGATGGTCTCGGTCAGCAGGGCCACACCGCGCAGGGCGAAGAACTCGCACTCCAGCGGCACGATCACCTTGTGCGCGGCCGTCAGGGCGTTGACGGTCAGCAGGCCGAGCGAGGGCTGACAGTCGATCACGATGTAGTCGTAGTCGGGCAGGAGCGGCTTCAGGGCCCGCTGGAGCGTCGACTCGCGCGCGACCTCGGAGACCAGCTGGACCTCGGCGGCCGACAGGTCGATGTTGCTGGGCAGCAGGTCCATGTTGGGGACCGCCGTCTTCAGCAGGACCTCGTCCGCGGACATGCCCCGCTCCATGAGCAGGTTGTAGACGGTGAGGTCCAACTCCATCGGGTTGACGCCGAGACCGACCGACAGCGCGCCCTGCGGGTCGAAGTCCACGAGCAGCACGCGCCGGCCGTACTCCGCGAGCGCGGCACCCAGGTTGATGGTCGACGTGGTCTTGCCGACGCCGCCCTTCTGGTTGCACATCGCGATGATCTTCGCGGGGCCGTGGTCGGTCAGCGGGCCCGGGATCGGGAAGTACGGCAGCGGGCGGCCGGTGGGGCCGACGCGCTCACGGCGCTGGCGGGCAGCGTCGGGCGCGAGCGTGGCCGCGTACTCCGGATCGGGCTCGTACTCGGCGTCGGGGTCGTAGAAATGCCCCTCGGGCAGGTCGTCGTAGTCGGCGAGTTGGTTGTGGGGCGCGCCACTTCCGTCGCCGGCCATGGCGTTCACGTGATGGCCATCCATGCTCTGGTGTGCTGTCCGGTCCGCCTGCGGATCCGGACTCTGGTGGGCTGCGAAGGTGCGCACAGCTACGGAGCCGACAGCCTCGAATCCCGTGGGGTCCTGGCCCCGTACCGGCATTCCTGGTTGACCACCCCCGGGAGAAAATGTCGACTCATTCACAAGTCGTCTTACCTCCTTGGTGACCAGGAAACTTCTAGACAAGGTCAGCGTGGCACCATGCCGACGGTTGGCGACTCTATGGCGTGTCGGCGGTCCGCAGCAACACAATCCGCCGGACCCGGCAGGATGTGTCGGCAATGAAACATCCCTCTGTCAAGGGCTCACGGCCGTCGCACGGCAGGTTTCACCGGTGTGCGAATCGGTCGAAGGGTTACGTTCGAGGCGAGTTGACCGAGTGCCGCAAAGTGACCATACACACATCCGGCCGGACCTTGTCGGGCAAGGTCCGGCCGGGCGCGCGCGGTTGACGAGTCGTGTTGACGAATCGCCTTTTACCTGGCGGTGACTTGGTGACCCGCCAGGTCGGAAGGGGTCAGCCGAGCAGGGCGGTCAGCTCGACGTGGTCCAGGCCGTGGGCCTCGGCGACCTCCTTGTAGACCACCTTGCCGTCATGGGTGTTGAGACCCTTGGCGAGCGCGGCGTCACGGCGCAGCGCCTCGACCCAGCCGTTGTTGGCGAGGGAGACGATGTACGGCAGCGTGGCGTTGGTGAGCGCGTTGGTGGAGGTGTTCGGCACCGCGCCCGGCATGTTGGCCACGCAGTAGAAGACCGAGTTGTGGACCTGGAAGGTCGGCTCGGCGTGCGTGGTGGGACGGGAGTCCTCGAAGCAGCCGCCCTGGTCGATCGCGATGTCGACAAGAACACTTCCGGGCTTCATGCGGGACACCAGCTCGTTGGTGACCAGCTTCGGGGCCTTGGCGCCCGGGATGAGGACCGCACCGATGACCAGGTCGGCGTCGAGGACGGCCTTCTCCAGCTCGAAGGAGTTGGACATGATCGCCTTGACCTTCGTGCCGAAGATCCGGTCGGCCTCGCGGAGCTTGTTGATGTCGCGGTCCAGCAGGGTGACGTCGAAGCCCATGCCGACGGCGATCTGGGTGGCGTTCCAGCCGGAGACACCGCCGCCGATGACGACGGCCTTGGCCGGGGTCACGCCCGGGACGCCGCCGGGGAGCACGCCACGGCCGCCGGCCGCGCGCATCAGGTGGTACGCGCCGACCTGCGGGGCCAGGCGGCCCGCGACCTCGGACATCGGGGCGAGCAGCGGCAGGCCGCGGCCCGGCAGCTCGACGGTCTCGTAGGCGATGGCCGTGGTGCCGGACTCCAGCAGCGCGTCCGTGCACTCCTTGGAGGCGGCCAGGTGGAGGTAGGTGAAGAGCGTCTGGTCCTTGCGGAGGCGGTGGTACTCCTCCGCGATCGGCTCCTTGACCTTGAGCAGCAGGTCGGCGGTGGCCCACACCTCGTCGGCGGTGTCGAGGATGGCGGCACCGGCGGAGACGTACTCCTGGTCCGTGATGGAGGAGCCGAGGCCGGCGCCCCGCTCGATGACGACCTGGTGGCCGTTGCGCACCAGCTCGTGCACGCCGGCGGGGGTGATGGCCACCCGGAACTCGTTGTTCTTGACCTCGCGGGGGATGCCGACCTTCACGTCGATCACGGTCCTTGGCTCAGAGGGTATGGGGGGTGCATTACATGACATACCCAGGCATGCAGGGCACACCGGGAGACACCGCAGGAGAACGAGCGGCAGAGCCAGTCTAATGAAGGCGTTCCGGCTGTCTAGCCTTTCATTGCATCAATCTTTGTCGGATGAGCTGCGGATTTCGCAGGCATCAGCGTCCTTTTCCTGGCCTGTGCCGTCCTCGGGCGGCTCCTCGACCAGCATGCGCTCCGCCGCCACGCGGTGCAGGCGGGCCGCCGCCGGGTCGCCGATCCGGTCCAGGGTGTCCGCCAGCCGCAGCTCCAGCGCGGCGTGCAACCGGACGTCCTCGGCGCGCCGCGCCCAGTCCACGGCCTCCTGGCAGGTGCGCAGCGACTCCTCGGGCCGCCCCGCGTACTCCTGCACCCGGGCGATCTCGCTCAACGCCCGCGCGCTGGCGGCGACATCACCGCTCCTGCGGTAGCCGGCGAGCGCGGCCCGCCAGTTCCTGAGCGCCTCGCCGTACCGGCCGGCGTAGGTGTGGGTGGTGGCGATCCGGCCGTAGAGCCGGGCGGCCTCCGGGCGTTCCCCGCGGGCCAGCCGCTCGGCCAGGGCCCGCCCGAACCAGTCCGCGGCCCGGTCGTAGTCGCCCAGCTCCTGGTAGGCGCCGCCTACGGATTCCATCGCGCGGCCGGTCGCGTACGGGTCGTTCGCCTCGCGGCCGGCCTCCAGGGCGGCCCGGTAGCGCACCAGGGCGTCCCGGGTACGGCCGGTCTGCGCGTCCAGATCGCCCAGGTTCAGCAGGGCCGCGGCCTTCTCCCGGGGCAGCCCGCGCCGCTCGGCGACATCGAGGACCAGGCCGTGGACGCCGTACAGGTCCGGCGCGGCGGCCTGGGTGCCGACATGCGCCGCGATGGCCCTGACCAGCTGGGACAGCAGCCGCCTCGCCAGGGTGTCCAGCTCCCCGTCGGCCACCGCGAGCCGGGCGGACGCCAGCAGGGCGGGCCGCCGGATACGCAGCCAGTCGGCCGCCGCCCGCGGGGTGGGGAAGCGCACCTCCCGGGGCATGGCGCTCAGCTTCTCCCGGGCCTGCGGACTGTCCGTCTCGGTGATGACCCGGCAGGAGTGCAGCAGCCGCACCGTCCGCTCCAGCATCCGGGCCCGGGCGAGCTGGAGCTCCGCGGGCCGCTCCTGGCCGGCGGCGAGGACGCGCAGCAACGGGTGCAGCCAGCCGGGGACGTCGTACTGGGGCAGCGGGGAGTCCACCGCGCGCAGCAGGCCGAGGGCGACGAAGTCGTCCAGGACGGCGCGGGCGGCGTCGACCGAGCAGCCGGCCAGGGAGGAGGCGGTGTGCGGGTCGACCAGGCCGGCCGGGGCGAGGCTGAGCAGTCGCAGTATCCGGGCACCCTGGCCGGGCAGCTGTTCGTACACGAGCCGCAGGACACGGGCCGTCGGACCGGCGTCCGCGCCGTCGGCGCCGTCATCGCTGTCCGCGTGCATCCGCTTGGCGAGGTCGGCGACGGCGGCCTGGGGCCGGGCCGCCAGCCAGCCGCCGGCCAGGACGAGCGCGGCCGGGTGTCCCTGGCAGGCCTCGGCCAGGCTCTCCGCGGAACGGGGGTCGACGGTGACACGGACCGCGCCGGCGTAGCGGGTGAGCAGCTCCACGGCGGACTTGGTGTCCAGTCCGCCGAGTGTGCAGGGGCGGACGTCCGCGATACCGGTGAGCGGGCCGCCGGAGACGGCCACCGCCAGGCAGTCCGGGGCGTCCGGGAGCAGCGCGTCGACCTGGTCGGCACCGGCGGCGTCGTCCAGCAGGAGCAGCATGCGCCGGCCGGCGAGGGCGCCGCGCAGGGCAGCGGTGAGGTCGTCCTCGGCGGCCCCGGCCGGTGCGGGCAGGCCCAGGGCGCCGAGCAGTTCGCGGGCGGCCCGCTCGACGGGCACCGGCGTGCCGTCGGGTTCGCTCAGCCGGGCCCGCAGCACCCCGTCGGGGTAGCGGCCGGCGACCTGGCGGACGAGTTCCTCGGCGAGGCTGGTGCGGCCCGAGCCGGGGCGGCCGGCGATGAGGAGCACGCGCGCGCGGGGGGCCTTGCGGCCGGAGAGCGTGTCCAGGCCCGCGCGCTCGATGTCGGCGCGCAGTTCCTTCAGCTCGCGTGCCCGGCCGAGGAAACGGTCCCGCGTGGCCGGGTGCGCGGCCGGCCGCACCTCGCCTGTGTCCACCGCCTGATCCGTCACGGGCCACGCTCCCGTCCCACCGCACGCGCAAAGCCCGCCGGTGTCTTCCGGTACGGGCGTTTTGCAGAGCCTAGTTCACGCTCTGCTACCTCCCGGAAGGAGCGCGGCGGACGGATCGCCCGATCGGATCAGGCGATCGTCACACCACTGCGCCGGACGGGTGATGGGTCAGGAGGTGAAGGGACGCGCGGGCCACGGGGCGTCGGCCGGGCGCAGCGCGTCCAGCCCGTCCCCGCCGCGGGCCGCCACCAGGGAGAGGACCCCGACGACGAGGCAGTTGTTGTGCACGTCCCCGGCCAGCACCCGGCGCACCAGTTCCTCGACCGGCACGCGCGCGTGCTCCATGTCGGTCTCCTCGTGCTCCGCCTCGAAGCGCTGCTGATCGGCCGGGGACAGGTTCCGGGCGAGGAAGATCCGTACGGCCTCGTCGCAGCCGCCGGGGGTGGTGTAGACGTCGGTCAGCACCCGCCAGTCGCCGGCCTTGACGTGCGCCTCCTCGTACAGCTCCCGCTGGGCGGCGTGCAGCGGGTTCTCGCCGGGTACGTCGAGCAGGCCGGCCGGGATCTCCCACAGCCGGTGCCGGACCGGGTGCCGGTACTGGTTGATGAGCAGGACCCGGTCCTCGTCGTCCAGGGCGAGGACGGCGACCGAGCCGGGGTGGACCTGGTAATCACGGCCGGCCACCGAGCCGTCGGGCATGACCACGTCGTCCGTGCGGACGGAGGTCTTGCCGCCCACGAAGGGGGTGTCCGTCGCCCGGATCTCCCACTCCTCGGGGGTGTCCTTGATCGTCATGCCCTGTCCTTCCACGTGCGCACAGAGAAAACCGGGGTGCCCACCTCTCGAAGGTGCGCACCCCGGCCACCGTACAACCGGTGGATCACCTCGCGATCTTCCGCGTGTGTCAGCCCTGCTGCTGGCGCTCGACGGCCGCCTTCACGAGGCCGGCGAAGAGCGGGTGCGGGCGGGTCGGGCGCGAGCGCAGCTCCGGGTGCGCCTGGGTGGCGACCAGGTAGGGGTGGACCTCCCGCGGGTACTCCACGTACTCGACGAGCTTGCCGTCCGGGGAGGTGCCGGAGAACAGGATGCCGGCCTTCTTCTCCAGCTCCGCGCGGTAGGCGTTGTTCACCTCGTAGCGGTGGCGGTGGCGCTCCTCGACGTACTCCTTGCCGTCGTACACCTCGCGCACGATGGAGTCCTCGGCGAGCTTGGCCGGGTACATGCCCAGCCGCATCGTCCCGCCCATGTCGCCCTCACCGGCGACGATGTCCATCTGCTCGGCCATGGTGGAGATGACCGGGTGGCCGGTGGCCGGGTCGAACTCGGTGGAGTTGGCGTCCGGGATCCCGGCCAGGTTGCGCGCCGCCTCGATCACGATGCACTGGAGACCCAGGCACAGGCCGAGCAGCGGGATCCGGTTCTCGCGGGCGTATCGGATGGCACCGACCTTGCCGAGCACACCGCGGTCGCCGAAGCCGCCGGGGATGCAGATGCCGTCGACGTCACCGAGCTGGGCCTGGGCGCCGGCCGCGGTCTTGCAGTCGTCCGAGGTCACCCACTTGATCTTCACCCGGGCGCGGTGGGCGAACCCGCCGGCCCGCAGCGCCTCGGTGACCGAGAGGTAGGCGTCGGGCAGGTCGATGTACTTGCCGACCAGCGCGAGGGTGATCTCGTGGTCGGGGTTGTGGACGCGGTCGAGCAGGTCGTCCCAGGTCGTCCAGTCCACGTCCCGGAAGGGCAGGTCGAGCTTGCGGACGACGTAGGCGTCCAGGCCCTCACCGTGCACGGTCTTCGGGATGTCGTAGATCGAGCGGGCGTCCGGGCAGGCGACGACGGCGGCCTCGTCCACGTCGCACATCAGCGAGATCTTCCGCTTGATGGCGGTGGGCACCTCGCGGTCGCAGCGCAGCACGATCGCGTCGGGCTGGATGCCGATGTTGCGCAGCGCGGCCACCGAGTGCTGGGTGGGCTTGGTCTTCAGCTCGCCCGACGGGCCGATGTACGGCAGCAGCGAGATGTGCACGACGAAGACGTTGTCCCGGCCGACCTCGTGGCGGACCTGGCGGACGGTCTCCAGGAACGGCAGCGACTCGATGTCGCCGACGGTGCCGCCGACCTCGGTGATGACGACGTCGACCTCGTCGGTCGCCATGCGGCGGATGCGGTGCTTGATCTCGTTGGTGATGTGCGGGATGACCTGGACGGTGTCGCCCAGGTACTCGCCGCGGCGCTCCTTGGCGATCACCGTGTTGTAGATCTGGCCGGTGGTGACGTTGGCGCTGCCGTCCAGGTCGCGGTCGAGGAAGCGCTCGTAGTGGCCGATGTCCAGGTCGGTCTCGGCGCCGTCGTTCGTGACGAACACCTCACCGTGCTGGAAGGGGTTCATCGTGCCCGGGTCGACGTTCAGGTACGGGTCGAGCTTCTGCATCACGACACGCAGGCCGCGGGCCTTGAGCAGCATGCCCAGGCTGGAGGCCGTCAGACCCTTGCCGAGCGAGGAGGCGACACCCCCGGTGACGAAGATGTGCTTGGTCGTCGTGGATTTGGAGGGCATGGCCAAGAGGGGGCTCCCGTGGTCGCTGTCTGTGATGCGGGGCGGCTGCCGGACGGGAAGGGCCCGGGGTGCCGTCGCTGCGGTACGGGGGTTCGTCGCCCACCGCTCCACGGGCTACCAGCGTATCAGCGCCCGGACGGGATGGCTCCCGGGCACACTCCGCGCACACCCGGGCACGGACCGCTCCGTCACGTACGTCACTACGGACAGTTCCCACCCGCCAGGTCACCCGTTTAGCCCACACGGGTTGTCCGGAGCGGCGCGCGGATCATGTACGTGCGTCGTATCCTGCTCGGACACTCGCTGCCGAGCCCGGCCGGAAAAGACGGCACACCCCCGCTGCATCACACCGGAACAACGAGAGCGCGGCAGTTCGTTGAGCAAAGACTGTCGTGTTGCCTCAGGGCTCGGCGGGCTGCTTTGCTTCACCGCTCAACGACGCACAACAACGATCCCCTTGACCGCACTAAGCGATATCCCCCTGCGCGGGGGTGACGTGGCCGTTCGACTGGAGTTGCACGTGGCCGGGCGCATCGAAGATTACGCACTCATCGGAGACATGCAGACCGCGGCACTGGTCTGCCGGGACGGCACGGTGGACTGGCTGTGCCTGCCCCGCTTCGACTCGCATGCCATCTTCGCCGGCCTCATGGGCACCGAGGAACACGGCTTCTGGCGGCTCGGCCCGGCGCACGCGGCCGACGCCGAGCCGCCCACGGCGGCCCGGCGCGGCTACCGCGGCGACTCGCTGATCCTGGAGTCCGAGTGGGACACCCCGCGCGGCACGGTGCGCGTGACCGATTTCATGCCGCCGCGTGACGGCGCCCCCCAGCTGATCCGGATCGTGGAGGGCGTCACCGGCCGGGTGCCGATGCGTTCCGCCCTGCGGATGCGGTTCTCCTACGGCCGTGTGGTGCCGTGGGTGCACAAGCACGAGGGCCGCACGGTGGCCGTCGCCGGACCGGACTCCGTGTGGTTCGACACGGAGGCCGAGACCTACGGCAAGGCGCTGACCACGTACGCGGACTTCACGGTCGCCCCGGGTGACCGGATCGCCTTCACGATCTCCTGGGAGCCCTCCCACAAGCAGCCGCCGCCGCTGCCGGAGCCGGAGCAGTCGCTGGAGGCGACGGAGACGTTCTGGCGCGAGTGGGTCGAGCACTGTACGTACCACGGGCCGTACCGCGAGGCCGTGGTCCGCTCGCTGATCACCCTGAAGGCGCTGACGTACGCCCCCACGGGCGGCATCGTCGCGGCCCCCACCACGTCCCTGCCCGAGGACATCGGCGGCGTCCGCAACTGGGACTACCGCTACACGTGGCTGCGCGACGCGGCGATCACCCTCTCCTCCCTGCTGCGCACCGGCTACCGCGAGGAGGCCCGCGCCTGGCGCGAGTGGCTGCTGCGGGCGGTGGCCGGCGACCCGGAGAACCTCCAGATCATGTACGGCATCGCCGGCGAGCGGGAACTGGGCGAGGCCGAGCTGGACTGGCTGCCGGGCTACGAGAACTCGGCCCCGGTCCGGGTCGGCAACGGCGCCGCGCACCAGCTCCAGCTGGACGTGTACGGCGAGGTCACCGAGGCCCTGCACCTGGGCCACATGACGGGCCTGGCCCGCAACGACTACGCCTCGCTGCTCCAGCTGAAGCTGATCCGCTACCTGGAGGACCACTGGCAGGAGCCGGACGAGGGCATCTGGGAGGTGCGCGGCCCGCGCCGGCACTTCGTGCACTCCAAGGTGATGGCCTGGGTCGCGGTGGACCGCACCATCAAGCTGATCGAGTCCGGTGACGCGGACGGCCCGCTGGAGCGCTGGAAGGAACTGCGCGACGACATCCACCGGGACGTCTGCGAGAGGGGCTACGACCAGGAACGCAACACCTTCACCCAGTCCTACGGCTCCCGTGAGCTGGACGCCTCGCTGCTGCTGATCCCCCAGATGGGCTTCCTGCCGCCGGACGACAAGCGGGTGATCGGCACGATCGAGGCGATCCAGCGGGAGCTGTCCACCGCCGACGGGTTCATCCTGCGCTACCCGACGGAGGGCGACAACGCGGGCGTCGACGGCCTGCCGGGTGACGAGGGCGCCTTCCTGGCCTGCTCGTTCTGGATGGCGGACGACCTGGCGATGATCGGCCGGGTGGACGAGGCCCGCAGGCTGTTCGAGAAGCTCCTCTCCCTGCGCAACGACCTCGGTCTGCTCGCCGAGGAGTGGGACCCGCGCCTGAAGCGCCAGGTCGGCAACTTCCCGCAGGCGTTCAGCCACGTCCCGCTGATCGACACGGCCCTGCGCCTGACCGCCTCGGGGGCGTACGGCGGCTGACCGCGACCGGAAAGCCCGGCGGGACGGCCTAGGCTGGAGGCGGACGACAGCCCCTGTTGCGGAAGGGGGCAGCCATGGCTTCCCTCTCGAAGGCGGGCGCGGCCCTGGACGCGCTGCGCGACGATCTGGTCGGCGCGGTGCTCGCCCCGGCCGACCCGGGTTACGACGAGGCCCGTACGGTCCTCAACGCGGTGACCGACCGGCGGCCGGCCGTGATCGCCCAGTGCGCGGACACCACCGACGTGGTCCGGGCGGTGCGCTTCGGCCGGGAGCTGGATCTGCCGATCGCGGTGCGCGGTGGCGGGCACGGCGTGGCCGGTGCGGCGCTCGGCGACGGGGCGCTCGTGGTGGACCTGCGCCGGATGCACGAGGTGAGTGTCGACCCGGCGGCCGAGGCGGTCCGGATCGGGGGCGGCGCCACGATGAGCCATCTGGACCGGGCCACCGAGCCGTACGGTCTGGCGACCACCGGCGGGCGGGTCTCCACCACCGGCGTCGGCGGACTCGTCCTCGGCGGCGGCACCGGCTGGCTGGACCGTGCCTTCGGTCTCGCCGCCGACAACCTCCTCGGGGTCGAGCTGGTGACCGCCGACGCCGAGCGGGTGCACGCCGGCGCCGACGAGAACCCCGAGCTGTTCTGGGCGCTGCACGGCGGGGGCGGCAACTTCGGCGTCGCCACCGCGCTCACCCTGCGGCTGCACGAGCTGCCGGAGTTCTCCGTCGTCCTGCTGCTGTACCTCCCCGAGTCCGGCCCCGACGCGGTCCGCGCCTTCGGGGAGGTCATCGCCGAGGGGCCCGACGAGCTCGGCGGCGCGGTGCTCTGCGGGGCCGGCCCGCCCGCGGAGTTCGTGCCGGAGCGGCTGGTGGGCACGCCGCTGTGCGGGGTGCTGCTGACGTACGCGGGCGGCGAGGACCACCTGCGCAAGCTCGCCGGGCCGCTGCTGGCGCTGCCGCACGAGGTGGAGCTGGCCGGTGACATGCCGTACGCCGACGTGCAGTGCATGCTGGACGTCCCGTCCGGGCTGCGCCACCACTGGTCGGCCCAGTGCCTGACCGGGCTGCCGGACGAGGTGGTGGACATCCTCTGCGCCCGCGCGGACGGCCTGCCGGTGCCGGCCGGCTGCCGGCACCTCCTGTTCCCGCAGGGCGGGGCGATCGCCGCCGGCCCGCGCGAGTACCCGCTGCCGTACCGGGACGCGCCCTGGGCCGCGCACCCGTTCGCCGTCTGGGCGGAGCCGGCCGACGACGAGCGGGCGACCGGCTGGGTGCGGGACGTGTGCGCCGGCCTGCGGCCGTGGAGCACGGGCGCCGTCCACCTCAACTTCGTCGGTGACGAGGGACCCGAGCGGGTCCGGGCGGGCCTGGGCGTCGGCAACATCCTGCGCCTGGAGAAGGTGAAGCGGCGGTACGACCCCGACAACGTGTTCCGCTTCAACCACAACATCAGGCCCGTGTAGCCGGCCGCCACACCTGTCATCGGGCCGTTTACGCAGGTAGCGTCCGCTGCATGGACAGCAGTACGGACCACCGTTTCGACACCCGGGGCGCCGGCATCACCGTGCAGCGGGCGCTGGAGCTGCCCGGGCTGCGCAGCGGGCTGCCGGAGATTGTGGCGGGCGCCGACCGGCTCGGCCGTACCGTGCGCTGGGTGCACGCCGGCGAGGTGCCGAACATCGCCTCGCTGCTCAAGGGCGGCGAGCTGCTGCTCACCACCGGTTACGGCGCGGGCACCCGCCCGGCCGAGCAGCGGGCCTTCGTCCGCACCCTCGCCGAGCGCGGGATCGCCGCCCTGGTGGTGGAGCTGGGCCCGCGGTTCGCCCGGCTGCCCGCCGCCCTGGTCGAGACCGCCCGGACGGCCGGCCTGCCCCTGGTCCAGCTGCACCGTGAGGTGCCGTTCGTGACGGTGACCGAGGAGATCCACACCGAGATCGTCAATCACCACTACGCGCTGCTCCAGCGGGCGGAGGAGGTGCACCGGCGGTGCACGCAGGCCCTGCTGGGCGGCGGCGGGGTGCCGCAGGTCCTGGGCATCCTGGCCGACTTCGGGGACAACCCGGTGTTCCTGGAGACCGCCGACGGCCGCCTGCTGTACGCCGCCGGATCCGGACCCGAGGGCGCGGACCCGCTCCAGGTGTGGGAGGGACTGCGCGGCCCGCACAAGGACGCCCCGCCGCCCGCCGGTTCGGTCCTGGTGGACGTGCCCGGCGGCGGACCCGGTACGACGGGTTCGGTGCGCGCCCGTCTCGTCCTGTTGCCGGTGCGGGCGCCGCTGGCCCCGGTGCACCGGATCGCCGCCGAGCGGGCCGCGGGCATCCTGGCCGTGGTGCTGATGCAGGCCCGGCAGGAGGAGGAGCTGGCGGCGCGCGGGCGCGGTGACTTCCTCACCGACCTCGCCGAGGGCCGGATCGCGGCGGAGGACGCGCCGGCGCAGGCCCGGGTCCTCGGCTTCAAGCCCGGCGGCAGCCCGCTGCTGCCCGTCGTCATGCGCGTCGGGGACACCCTCTCGCCCGGCGGGGGCTGGGCGGTGCTGGCCCGGGCCGTCTCGGAGGAGCTGGCCGCGGTGGGCGTACCGGTGCTGCTGGGGGTGCGGCCGGTGGAGGGACGGGTGCCCGTGCTGCTGGGGCTGCGCTCGGAGTCGGAGCGGGCGGCGGTCGCGGACCGGGTGGCGGCGGCGCTGCGGGCGGGTGTGGAGCGTGCCGGGATGCGGCGGCCGGGCTCCCCTCCCCCGGTGGTCGTCGTCGGCGTGGCCGGCGGCTGGGCGGCCGCGTCGGCGGGGCTGCGGCACGCGGCGGAGACGGCGACCGCGGCGCAGGGCCTGAGCGACCGGCCCTGGTACGACGCCCGCCGCCTCGACATCGACCTGCTGCTGTGGCGGCTGCGCGAACACCCGGACCTGGCGGCCTTCGTCGACCGCGCGATCGGCCCGCTGCGCGAGCACGACCACCGCTCCCGGCCGCCGCTGCTGCCCACCCTGGAGACCTATCTGGCGCACGCCGGCCGCAAGGCGGAGACGGCCCGCGAGCTGCACCTCAACCGGCAGACCCTCTACAACCGGCTCGCCCGGATCGGTGAGCTGCTGGGCACCGACCTCGACGACCCGCAGACGGTCCTGGCCCTGAGCCTGGCCCTGCGCGCCCGCCGCCACGTGCCGTAGCCCCGCCGCCGGTCAGGCCAGGGGCCGGGGCTGGGTCAACTCGTCGTAGACGCTGAGCACCTGGGCGACGGTCTCGTCCTCCGTCGGCCACGTCGCCGCCTGCCGCACCCCGCGCTCGCGCAGCCGCGCGCACCACCCGGGGTCCGCCAGCAGCCGTACGACGGTGGCGGCCAGGGCGTCCGCGTCACCGTAGGGGACGAGGGCCGCCGCGTCGCCGACGAGGTCCGGGATGCCGCCGACGCGGGTCGCGACGAGCGGCACGCGCGCGTGCAGCGCCTCCTGGGCGAGGACGGACCGTGACTCCCACCTGCTCGTCAGCAGCGCCAGATCGGCGGCGGCGAGCAGTTCGGGCACGTCGTCCCGGCGTCCGATGAGCCGTACCGGCAGTTCCTCGTCCTCGATGCGCCGCTGGAGCACCGGACGCAGCGGCCCCTCGCCCGCGATCACCACCAGCGGGACGGGGTCGAGGTCCCGCCAGGCCCGTGCCGCGTCGAGCAGGACGTCGTAGCCGCGCTGCCGGTCCAGGGAACCGACGGCGATGAGCAACGGGCGTCCGGTGGCGCCGAGTTCGGCCCGGGTCTTGGGCCGCAGCAGGTCGGGGTCGTCCGGGGCCGCCGGGTGACCGGGCCGGCGCCGGTCCGGCAGGGCGACGGCCGCGAGCCGGGCGTCGCGCGCACCGCCCCGCCGGGCCAGGTCGACCAGGTCGGAGCTGGTGCCGAGGACCACGGCCGCGGTCCGCACGACCCGCCGCTCGAGCACCCGCAGCAGTTGTGCCCGCGGGCCCTCGGCGCGGGCGCGGCCGTGCCAGGTGACCACCAGCGGGGTGCCGCGTCCGCTGAGTGCGAGCACGGTCCGGAAGGAGGCGTGCAGACCGTGCGCGTGCACCAGGTCGGCATGGGCGCAGGCCGTCCGCAGCGCGGCCACGGAGACCGGGTCGCTGCTGCGCGGCACGTGCACGTGTTCGGCGCCGGCTCCGGTGAAGTCGTAGGCGCGTTCGGCCTCGACGGGGGCGCACACGGTGACCCGCACGCCCCGCGCCACGAGCCCCTGGGCCAGGGACCGCACGTGCGCGCTGCTGCCGGCATTGCCTCCGCCGAGCACCTGCACGGTGCGCAGCGATGACTGGCCGTGCGGTGCGTTGCTGCTCACGGGGGTCACGTGGCCGGGGCTCCTGGTTCGCGTGGGCGGTACGAGGAAACGTACAGAAGGTAGCGGGCTCAGGGGGCCGGAAGGGCGCACCCCGCGCGCCTCCCGCGCGGACGGTCCGGACCCGTCGCCCGCCCCCCGTTCCCTGCCAAGCATGCCAGGGCGTACGGCTGTTCAGGGACAGCCGGGAGGGCGCACCACGCGGCGGGCCGGGGCAATGCGCCGGAGCACATCACCCACACGGAGGAGGGAAATTCCGCCATGGCCGAGCGGCAGACCCGGCATACGGTGAGGTCAGCCGCCCACGGCGCGCGCCCAGGTGCTCACCCGGTCCCCGTACCGGGCCGCCGCCACCACCGCGACCGCGTGGGCGAGCAACCCCGCGCGCCGGTTTCCCGCCGCCACGGCCGCCCCCAGCGCGACGCCGAGGGCGTGCGCCCCCGTGTCCCCGAGCATCGTCCGCTCCGCCAGGTCCTCCGGCAGCACGGCCGCGGCCGCCCCCAGCGCACCGGCGGCCAGCTGCCCGCCGGCCCCCGCGCGCACCGCCGCCGGCGCGCCGAGCAGCAGCACCGCGCCGGCGGCCCGTCCGGGCCGCACGTCGACGAGGTTGACCAGGTGGGCGGTGCCCGCGACGGCGACCCCGGCGAGCAGCCGGTCGAGCGGGTGTTCCTTCAGCAGGACTCCCGCGGCCAGCCCGGCGGCCGAGATCCCGAACAGCTTCACGGCTCCGCTGGTGACCTCGCCGTCGCGCAGCGCCCCCAGATGCGCGCGGAAGCCGCGCCGGTGGTCCCCGGCCACGTCGTCGTACGCACCGCACACCCCGGCGGCGAGGACCGCGAGTCCGGCCCCGGGACGCACCCGGGCCACGGCGAGGGACGCGCCGAGGGCCGCGGCGGGACCGGCGTACAGCCCGACGGTGCGCCCGGCGTGGTTCGTCCGCTCCCAGCGCTCCCGCCCGCCGGGCGCCCGGGCGCGCAGCAGGGCCTGGCCGGCCCGGGTGAGTCCGGCGGCGAGGAGGAAGACGCGGGAGGACCGCGTCGCACTGATCATCCCGCCACCCTAGTCACCGGCGAGGACACCGTCCGCGAGACCGGCTCCGGCCGCCGCCAGGCTCCTCCGCGCGCGCCCGGCCCGTCTCGGCCGCCACCCCGATCACCGGCGAAGGCGCCGCCCCCACACCTCGGCCCCGACCGGCACCGGCAGCACGCCCCCACGGACCCTGGACCGTCCCCGAGCCACCACCACGGTCACCAGCGGAGACGCGTCCGCACAGCTCGGCACGGGCAGCACGCCCGGACGCACCCTGCTGCCGCCCCGAAGCCACCGCCACGGTCACCGGCGGGGACCCCGGCTCAGAGGGCGGCTCTGGCCGTCGCCAGGAGCTCCTCCGCGTGCGCGCGGGCCGTCTCGGAGTCCTCCTGGCCCGCCAGCATGCGCGACAGTTCGCGGATGCGGTCCTCGCCCTCCAGGACCTTCACGCCGGAGCGGGTGACCGACCCGTCGTCGGTCTTCTCCACCAGCAGTTGCCGGTCGGCGAACGCGGCGACCTGCGGCAGGTGGGTGACCACGACGACCTGCGCGGTCCGGGCGAGCTTCGCCAGGCGCCGGCCGATCTCGACCGCGGCCTTGCCGCCGACCCCGGCGTCGACCTCGTCGAAGAGGTACGTCGGGACCGGGTCGGTGCCCGCGAACACGACCTCCACGGCCAGCATCACCCGGGACAGCTCACCGCCGGACGCGCCCTTGGCGATGGGCCGGGGCGGGGCGCCGGGGTGCGGGGCGAGGAGCAGTTCGACCTCGTCGACGCCCGACGGCCCGTAGGCGACCGTACGGCCGCCGACCTCGACGCCCTCGGGGTCCTCGGTCTGCCGGATGTCGAAGGACACGCGCGCGTGGGGCATCGCCAGCGAGGCCAGCTCGGCGGTCACCGCGGCGGCGAACCGCTCGGCGGCCTCGGCGCGCGCGTCGGTCAGCGCCTGGGCCAGCCCGCTCAGCTCGGCGCGCAGCGCGTCCCGCTCGGCGGTCAGCTCCCCGGTCCGCTCGTCGTCGCCGTCCAGCTCGGTGAGGCGCGCGGCGCTCTGCTCGGCCCAGGCGAGGACGGCGTCGATGTCCTCGCCGTACTTGCGGGTCAGCGCGGTGAGCGCGGCCCGCCGTTCCTCCACGGCGGCCAGGCGCAGCGGATCGGCGTCCAGGTCGTCGGCGTATCCGGCCAGCTCGCCCGCCACGTCGCCGAGCAGGATCCCGATCTCCCCGGCCCGGTCGGCGAGCGCGGCCAGCGCCGGGTCGTGGGAGCGTACGGCCTCCAGCGCCCGGTGGGCGCCCGCCACGAGGGTCGAGGCGTCGATCCCCTCCGGGTCCTCCGGGTTGCCCGCGAGAGCGGCGTGCGCGGCCGTCGCGGCGGACGCCAGCGCCTCGGCGTGCCCGAGCCGCTCCGCCTCTTCTGCCAGCTCCGCGTCCTCCCCGGGCCGCGGCTCCACGGCGGCGATCTCGTCCAGCCCGTACCGCAGCAGGTCGGCTTCCTGCGCCCGCTCACGGGCGCGGGTGGTGATCTCCTCCAGCTCGGCGGAGACGGCCCGCAGCCGCCGGTAGGCCTGCGTGTAGGCGGCGAGCGGCACGGCGACGGCGTCGCCCGCGTACCGGTCCAGGGCCTGCCGCTGCCGGGACAGCTTCAGCAGCCCCTGCTGGTCGGTCTGCCCGTGCACGGCCACCAGATCGTCGGCCAGCTCGGCGAGCAGCCCGACGGGCACGCTGCGTCCGCCGAGATGCGCCCGGGAGCGGCCCTCGGCGGAGACGGTACGGGTGATGAGCAGGGCCCCGTCGTCCAGTTCCGCGCCCGCCTCCTCGGCCCGGACGACGGCGGCGGCGTCGGCGGGTACGGTGATCCGCCCCTCGACGACGGCCCTCTCGGCGCCGATCCGCACCAGCGCCGGGTCCGCCCGGCCGCCGAGCAGCAGCCCCAGGCTCGTCACCACCATGGTCTTGCCCGCACCCGTCTCACCGGTGACAGCGGTGAACCCCGGTGACAGCTCGACCACAGCGTCGTCGATGACCCCGAGTGACCGTATCCGCATCTCCTCCAACACGGAACAGACCATACGAGGTCCGGGGCGGGGAGCGCACATGGCCCGCCCGTGTCACCCCGGCGAGTGGTCCCGCCGCCCGGGCGCGGCGAACCGCGCGGCGAGCCACGAAGCACCCGCACCCGCCGGCGGACCGCGCCGTCCGCCGGCGGACCGCGCCGGGCCCCACGATCCGCTAGTGCGGCGCTCCGCGCCATCCGGTGGTCGGCAGCGCGAACTTCGCCACGATCCGGTCCGTGAACGACGAGTGGTGCAGCCGGGCCAGCCGCACCGGTACGGCCCCCCGCCGCACTTCCACCCGCGCCCCCGGCGGCAGCTCGACGGTCCGCCGTCCGTCGCACCACAGGACACCGGGCGGGACGTGCGGCAGGACCTCCACCGCCAGCACCGAGTCCGGCGAGGTGACCAGCGGCTTGGCGAACAGGGCGTGCGCGCTGATCGGCACCATCAGCAGCGCCTCCACCTCGGGCCACACCACCGGCCCGCCGGCGGAGAACGCGTACGCGGTGGACCCGGTCGGCGTGGACAGGACGACCCCGTCGCACCCGAACCCCGTCACCGGCCGCCCGTCGATCTCCAGCACGACCTCCAGCAGCTTCTCGGCGCCGGCCTTCTGCACGGCCGCCTCGTTCAGCGCCCAGTCGGTGTGCACGATGTCCCCGTTGCGGTGCACGACGACGTCGACGGTCATCCGCTCCTCGACCTCGTACGACCGTGCCACCACCCGGTCCACCACCCGGTCCAGGTCGTCGCGTTCGGCCTCGGCGAGGAAGCCGACGCGCCCGAGGTTGACGCCGAGCATCGGCACCCCGGAGGCCCGCGCGAACTCGGCGCCGCGCAGCAGCGTGCCGTCACCGCCGAGCACGATCAGCAGCTCGCACCCGTCGAGGCACTGCGGGGTGGCCTCCTTGACGAGCCGCACCTCGTCGGGGAGCGGCAGGTCGCGGGCCTCCTCCTCCAGCACCCGCACCCCGATGCCGTGCCGGAGCAGGCCCTTGACGACGAGTTCCGCGCTGCGGATCGCCGCGGGCCGCCCGGTGTGGGCGAGCAGGAAGACAGTACGCGCCAGGTTCTGTGTCACCGGGGCCCCTCCGCCACTGCACGGTCGACGTCGGCCGGGTCCACCTCAGGTGCTCCCGCCCGCAGCCAGAGAAAGTACTCCACGTTCCCCGAGGGCCCGGGCAGCGGGCTCGCGGTGACGCCACGCACCCCGAGTCCCAGCTCCCAGGCCTTCCGGGCCACTCCCCGCACGGCCTCCGCCCGCAGCTGCGGACTCCGTACGACACCTCCGCTGCCGAGCCGTTCCTTCCCCACCTCGAACTGCGGCTTGACCATCATCACCAGGTCGGCGTCCGGCGTCACGCACCGCTTCAGGGCGGGCAGCACCAGCCCGAGCGGGATGAAGGACAGATCGCCCACGACTAGATCCACCGGTTCCCCATCGATCGCCTCAAGCGTCAACTCGCGTACGTTCGTACGGTCCTTGACGGTGACGCGTTCATCGTTGCGCAGACTCCAGGCGAGCTGTCCGTAGCCGACGTCCACCGCGACGACGTGGGCGGCGCCCGCGCGCAGCAGGACGTCGGTGAAGCCGCCGGTGGACGCGCCGGCGTCCAGCGCGCGCCGGCCCTCGACGGCGAGGCCCTGCGGCACGAAGGCGGCGAGCGCGCCGGCGAGCTTGTGCCCGCCCCGGGACACGTAGTCCGGGTCGCTGTCGTCGGCCCGGACCACGATCGCCGCCGCGGCCTCCACCTGGGTGGCCGGCTTGGTCGCCACGGTCCGGCCGACGGTGACCCGGCCGGCGGCGATCAGCTGGCCGGCGTGCTCGCGCGAGCGGGCGAGCTTCCGGCGGACCAGCTCCGCGTCGAGACGGCGGCGTGCGACTCCTGCCACGTTCGGTTCAGCTCCTGCTATTCGTACGGCGGTCGAGGGATGCGACCCGGAGGGTCTCACCGTGGGGCGGCGGTCGGGTGACGGTCAGGAACCGGGGGTCCCGGGCGGGCGTCGAGCGCGGTGAGCGCGTCGCGCAGCCCCCGGTGTACATCCTCGTACACCTCGGTGTGCCCGTCGGTGGCGAGGTGGCCGGCGTCGGCCAGCCGCTCCAGCACGGCGTCGACCCCGGCGTCGCCGGTGGGGGTGCGCGGGATGTTCAGGGGGGCCGGGGCGGCGGGGTCGTACGCGGGCTCCGCCGCGGCGGCGGTCCCGGCCTCGGACACGGACTCGCTCATGCCCAGACGCTACCCCGAACCGCTGGGGTACCGTCGGTGGCGATGGCCACGATCGAGGAGTGCCGCGCCGCACTGGGCAAGCTTTCGGACAACATGCAGGGGGCCGGGGGCGAGGTCCGCGCCGCCGCCGCCCTGGACCGCTCGGTGAGCTGCCACATCACCGATCTCGACGTCACCTTCGCGGGCCGGCTGACCGGCGGCCGGATCGAGATCGACGCGACCCGCCCGGGGGAACCGCGCGAACGGGCGCAGATCCGGCTCGCCATGGCCGGCGACGACCTGGTCGCCCTGGTGGGCGGCGGGCTGAACTTCGCGACCGCCTGGGGCTCGGGCCGGGTGCGGCTGGAGGCGAGCCTGCTGGACCTGTTCCGGCTCAGGAAGCTGCTGTGACCCGCCGTGCCCGCGCCTTCCGGGCGGCCGGCACCACCAGCGGGGTACCGGTCTCGGGATCGTCGATGACCTGACAGCGCAGCCCGAAGACCTCCTCGACCAGCTCCGCCGTGACGATGTCGCCCGGGGCGCCCTCGGCGACCACCTCGCCGCCGCTCAGCGCGATCAGATGGGTGGCGTAGCGGGCGGCGTGGTTCAGGTCGTGCAGGACGGCGACCAGGGTGCGGCCCTGTGTCTCGTGCAGCTCGGCGCACAGGTCGAGGATGTCGATCTGGTGCTGGATGTCGAGGTAGGTGGTCGGCTCGTCCAGCAGCAGCAGCGGGGTCTCCTGGGCGAGCGCCATGGCGATCCACACGCGCTGGCGCTGTCCGCCGGACAACTCGTCCACGTACCGGTCCGCCAGCGCGTCGACCCCGGTCTGGCGCATCGCCTCCCGGACGACCCTCTCGTCCTGCGCGGACCACTGGCGCAGCAGGCCCTGGTGCGGGTAGCGGCCCCGGCCGACGAGGTCGGCGACGGTGATCCCGTCGGGTGCGACGGACGACTGCGGCAGCAGGCCGAGGGTCCGCGCCACCTTCTTCGCGGGCATCGACCGGATGGCCTGCCCGTCCAGCAGCACCCGGCCCCGGCTCGGCCTGAGCATCCGGGACAGCGCCCGCAGCAGCGTCGACTTGCCGCACGCGTTCGGGCCGACGATCACCGTGAACGAGCGGTCGGGGATCTCCACCGACAGCTGGTCCGCGATGACGCGCTGGTCGTAGGCGAGGGTGACGTTCTCGGCGGACAGGCGGTTCACAGTGCTCCTAGAGGTGTTCGGGGAGGCGCCGCTCATATCCGGCCCGCCCGGCGCTCGGCGACCAGCAGCCACAGCAGATAGCCGCCGCCGAGGACGCCGGTGACGACGCCGACGGGCAGCCGGCCGGCGCCGAACAGGCGCTGGGAGGCCCAGTCGGCGGCGACCAGCAGGGCGGCCCCCATGCAGAGGGAGGGCACCAGGTTCGGCCCCGGCGAGCGGGTCAGGCGCCGGGCGAGCTGCGGGGCGGTGAGCGCGACGAAGCCGACGGGGCCCGCGGCGGCGGTGGCGGTGGCGGTGAGCAGGACGGCGCAGACCATCAGCAGGAGCCGGACGCGCTGCACGCGTACACCGAGCGCGTTCGCGACGTCGTCGCCCATCTCCATCATCCGCAGGCCGCGCGCGTGGACGAGGACCAGCGGGACGAGGACGGCGCACACGGCCAGCAGCGGCCGGACCTGGTCCCAGTCGCGGCCGTCGAGCGAACCGGTCATCCACACCACCGCGCGGGACGCGTCGACCAGGTCGGCCTTGGTGAGCAGGTAACCGTTGACCGCGGTGACGAGCGCGTTGACCCCGATGCCGACCAGAACCAGCCGGTATCCGTGCACACCCTGCTTCCAGGCGAGCAGATAGATGGCGAGACCGGTCACCAGGCCGCCGATCAGTGCCCCTGCGGTGACCTGGGCGGCGCCGCCGGACATCAGCACGATCACCACGAGCGCGCCGGCCGTCGATCCCTGCGACAGGCCGAGCACGTCCGGACTGCCGAGCGGGTTGCGGGAGACGGACTGGAACAGGGCGCCGCCGAGCCCCAGCGACGCACCGACCAGCAGGCCGACGAGGACCCGCGGCAGCCGCAGCTCCTCGACGATGAAGTCCTGGTAGGCGGTGCCGTTCCCGGCGAGCGTCCTGAGCACGTCGGCCACCGGGATCCTCGCCTCGCCGGTGCCGATCAGCGCGACCCCGGCGGCGAGCGCGGCGGCCAGCACCAGCACGACGACCGTCAGGGCACGCGGGTCCAGCCGCAGGGACAGCCCGCCGGGCATGCGGACGGCACGGCTCCTGGAGTGGGTCTTCACAGCTGGGCCGTCCTCCGCCGTCGTACGAGAAAGATGAAGACCGGGCCGCCGACGACCGCGGTGACGATGCCGACCTGCACCTCGGAGGGCCGGGCCACGACCCGCCCGAGGACATCGGCGCCGAGCAGCAGCACGGGCGACAGCACCGTGGCGTACGGCAGGATCCAGCGCAGATCGGGACCGGTGAAGGAACGCACCACGTGCGGGACCATCAGGCCGACGAAGACGATCGGGCCGCAGGCGGCGGTCGCCGCACCGCTCAGCACCACGGCGGACAGCATGGCCAGCGCGCGGGTCCGGCCGAGGTTCGCGCCGAGGGCCCGGGCGGTGTCGTCGCCCATCTCGACCGCGTTCAGCGGCCGGGCCAGGGCGAGCGCGAGGACGGTGCCGGCCGCGAGGAACGGCAGCACCTGGTGGGTGGTCGAGTCGGTGGCCGAGGCCAGTGAACCCACCGTCCAGAAGCGCATCTTGGCCAGCGCCGCGCCGTCCGTGAGCATCACGGCCTGGAGATAGCCGTAGAGGGCGGCGCTGATCGCCGTACCGGCGAGCGCGAGCCGCACCGGGGTGGCGCCCCGGCCGCCGCCGAGGAACCACACCAGCGCGCCGACGGCCGCGGCGCCGAGGAACGCGAACCACACGTATCCGGTCAGGCTGGTGACGCCGCAATAGGTGAGGGCCGTGACGACGGCGGCGGAGGCGCCCGCGTTGATGCCGAGCAGCCCGGGGTCGGCCAGCGGATTGCGGGTCAGCGCCTGGAGCACCGCACCCGACAGACCGAGCGCGGCACCCACCAGGAGCCCGAGGACCGTGCGCGCGAGCCGGTCGTCCACGACGACGTCCCCGTAGGTCCCCGAGGCGTGGAAGAGGCCGTGCCAGACCTGGTCAGGGGACAGCGCCTTCGCCCCGATCGCGATGCTCGCCAGGGCGACGAGCGCCAGGAGCACGACCGAGAGCAGGAGCCCAACGGCCCTTGCCGCTCGGCGGGTCGGGGGCGCGGCCGCGGCTTCCGCGCGCTGTTCCGGAGGACTGTCGACCAACACCAGGTTAGGGTAGCCTACCCTGCCTGCGATGCGATCCCCGGTGACGGCGCATCCCGCGGAAGACGGAACTCAACCCGCCTTCCTGCACAGCGGCCTCACCACCCCAGCCGGTCCAGCGCCTTGCCCCCGTCCAGCTCGCACGCGCCGTCCCCGGCCGCCGTCCACGCCGCCGCGCACAACGCCCGCAGGCCGTCCAGCGCCTCCCCGTCACCCTCCAGCGCCAGCTGGCCGGACCCGGCCGTCGCCGTCCAGCCACCGCAGCGGAAACCGCCGCCCTCCGCGGCGACCTCCGGCTGCCCGGTGAGCAGCCCGCGCAGATCGGCGTCCACGAACGTCGGCCGGTGCCGCGGCGGCGCGGCGAGCAGCTGCGGCGCGTCGGTGACGCCGGTCAGCACCAGCAGCGAGTCGACCTCGCCGTGGAACGCGCCCTCGATGTCCGTGTCCAGCCGGTCCCCGACCACCAGCGGGCGCTCGGCACCGGTCCGGATGATCGTCTCCCGGTGCATCGGGGGCAACGGCTTGCCCGCCACCTGCGGCTCGGCCCCGGTCGCGATGCGCACGACCTCCACGGCCGCCCCGTTGCCCGGTGCGATGCCCCGCCCGCTCGGGATCGTCAGATCGGTGTTGGACGCGAACCACGGCACCCCGCGCCTGACCGCGTACGACGCCTCCGCGAACCGCCCCCACGGCAGATCGGGCCCGCCGTACCCCTGCACGACCGCCGCCGGATCGTCGTCCGCCGACTCCACCGGCACCAGGCCGCGCTCGCGCAGCGCCACCCGCAGCCCCTCCCCGCCGATCACCAGCACCCGCGCCCCGGCCGGCACCTGCTCGGCGATCAGCCGCGCGACGGCCTGCGCGGAGGTGATGACATCACCGGCACCCGTCGGTATCCCCAGCTCCGTGAGGTGCCCGGCCACGGCGTCCGGGGTCCGCAGCGCGTTGTTGGTGACATACGCGAGACGCATACCGCCTTCGCGGGCCGCCGCCAGCGAGTCGACCGCGTACGCGATCGCGTTCCCGCCCGCGTACACCACCCCGTCCAGATCGAGGAGCGCCGTGTCGTACGCCTCGTTCAGGGGCCGCTCACTGCCCTCGGGCCTCGTCCTGACACCCTGGCTCATTCCGCATCGCTCCTCGTTCGTCGCCTTTCCCCCGATCATCCCGCACACCGCCGGCCCCACGTACGATGCCGGGATGAAGACAGCAGGTCACTCGGAGGCAACGGCGCGCCGAGGCCTGGAACTCACACCGTTCCGAGGCCTCCGTTACGACCCCGACCGGGTCGGCAGCCTCGCCTCCGTCACGTCCCCTCCCTACGACGTCGTCGTGCGCCCCGACGGCCTGCACCACCTCGAGTCCGCCGACCCCTACAACATCGTCCGGCTGATCCTGCCCCAGGCCGGCACGCCCAGCGCCCGCACCGAGCAGGCGGCCGACACCCTCCGCCACTGGCTGGACGAGGGCATCCTCACCGCGGACCGGGAACCCGGCCTCTACGTGTACGAGCAGCAGGACACCGACGGCATGCTCCAGCGCGGGGTCATCGGCACCCTGCGCGTCACGGATCCCGCCGAGGGCGTGGTGCTCCCGCACGAGGACGTCATGCCGCCCGTGGTCGCCGACCGCGCCGCGCTGATGCGCGCCACGCGCGCGAACCTGGAGCCGCTGCTGCTGACGTACCGGGGCGACGGCACCGCCGCCGAGGTCGTCGAACGCACCGCCGGCCGCCCGCCGCTGCTGGCCACGACCACCGAGGACGGCTTCCACCACCGGCTGTGGTCCGTCACCGACCCCGGTGACGTCGGCCGCATCCGGTCCGACCTCGCCGGCCGGCAGGCCCTGATCGCCGACGGCCACCACCGCTGGGCCACCTACCTGCGGCTGCGCGCCGAACACCCCTCCCCCAGTCCCTGGGACCACGGCCTGGTCCTCCTGGTGGACACGGCCCGCTATCCGCTGCGGGTCCGCGCCATCCACCGGCTGCTGCACGGCCTGCCGGTCGCCGACGCCCTGACGGCGGTGGCGGGCCTGTTCCGGACACGGCGCCTCGACGTGCGGCTGCCGCAGGCCCTGGAGGTGCTCGCCGACGCCTCCTGCGAGGGCAATGCCTTCCTGCTGGCCGGGGACGGCGCCTTCCACCTCCTGGATCGTCCGGATCCGGACCTGCTGGCCCGGACGATCCCGGCGGACCGCCCCGCCGCCTGGCGTTCCCTGGACGCGGCGGTCCTGCACACCACGCTGCTGGAGCACGTCTGGCGGATCCCGGAGGACTCCCCGGCGCACATCGCCTACATACACGACACGGCCGCGACGGTCGAGAAGGCGGAACGCGACGGCGGTACGGCCGTCCTGATGCACCCGGTCCGCGAGGAGGTCGTCCGCGACCTGGCCCGGCAGGGCGTCACGATGCCCCGCAAGTCGACGTCGTTCGGCCCGAAACCGGCCTCGGGACTGGTGCTGCGCGCGCTGGACATCTGACCGGGCACAGGCAATGGCGCAACAACAGGAAACGGCACAAAAAAGAGGGCAGGCTCCCCGGGGAGCCTGCCCTCTTCGTCACCGACCTGGGTCAGTCCTTGTCACCGGCCTCCGGGGAGGCGACATCCCCGGCCTTCTCGGCCTCGACGGTCTCCGCGGACTCGACGGGCTTGCCCGGCTCCTCGGCCTCGACGGGCTCGGCGGACTCGACCGGCTCCTCGACCTCGACGGGCTCGACGGACTCGGCGGGCTCGCCGGACACCTCGACCTCGTCGGCGTCCTCGGACTTCTCCGACTCGACGGACCCGTCGGCCTCGTCGGGCTCCTCCGACTCGTCCTCGGCCAGGGCGTCGACGAACTCGACCCCGTCCAGCTCGGCCAACCGGTCCGACGCGTCCGTGCTGCTGTCCCGGTCGGCCTCGACGGCCTTGGCGAACCACTCGCGCGCCTCGCGCTCCCGGCCGGCGGCCAGCAGCGCGTCGGCGTACGCATAGCGCAGTCGAGCGGTCCACGGCTGCACCGACTGGGAGGCCAGCTCGGGGCTCTGGAGGGTCACGATGGCCGCGTCCAGCTGCCCCATGTCACGCCGGGCGCCGGCGGCGACGAGTCGCATCTCGACCTGCCCGGCCTTGTCCAGCTTGTGCACCTCCGGGGCGCCGGCCATGTCCAGCGCCTTCTCCGGCCGTCCGAGCCCGCGCTCGCAGTCGGCCATGACCGGCCACAGCTCCACGCTGCCGGTCATCCGCCGGGCGGCCCGGAACTCCCCGAGGGCCTCGGCGTACTTCTGGGTGGCGTACGCGGCGAACCCGGCGGCCTCCCGTACGGCGGCCACGCGGGACGCCAGACGCAGGGCCACCTTGGAGTAGCCGTACGCGCCCTCGGGGTCCTCGTCGAGCAGCCGGGCGACCATCACCAGGTTCTTGGCGACATCCTCAGCGAGCGTCTTGGGCAGGCTCTGAAGCTCCTGCCGGACGTCCCTGTCGATCTCGTCACCGGTGACGTCCTCCGGGATCGGCAGGCGCTTGATCGGCTCCCGGTCCCGGTCCCGCTCGTCACGGAACCCGCCTCCACCACGGTGGTCGTCCCGGCGGTCGTCACGGCCCCGGAAGCCACCGGGTCGGCCACCGCGGTCATCCCGGTGCGGCCCACGGCCACCGCGGTCGTCCCGGCGGTCGTCGCGCCGGAAACCGCCGCGCTCACCACGGTCGTCACGACCCCGGAAACCACCACGGTCCTCACCACGACGGTCGTCGCGTCGCTCGACACGACTGTCGTCACGGCGCTCGACACGGCGGTCATCGCGGCGGTCGTCGCGGCGGTGGTCGGGGCGGAAGCCGCCGCCGCGGTTGTCGTCACGGCGGTCGTCACGGCGGAAGCCACCGCGGTTGTCGTCGCGGCGGAACGGGGGACGGTCGCCGCCCCGGTCGCCGCCGCGGTCGTCGTCACGGCGGTACGACGGACGGTCGCCGCCGCGGTCGTCCCGGCGGAAGCCGCGGTCCCCACGGTCGTCCCGACGCGGCCCACGGTCACGGTCGTCCCGCTGGAACGCCGGACGCGATCCCCGGTCACCCTCACGGCGGTCGTCGCGCTGGAACCCCGGACGCGACGTGCGGTCACCCTCACGGCGGTCGTCGCGCTGGAACCCCGGACGCGAAGTCCGGTCGCCCTCACGGCGGTCGTCGCGCCGGCCGGCGTAACCACCACGGTCAGCACGCTCGCCGTAACCGCCACCACGGCGGTCATCGCGGCGGTCATCGCGTCGGTGGTCGGGGCGGAAGCCGCCGCCGCGGTTGTCGTCACGGCGGTCGTCACGGCGGAAGCCACCGCGGTTGTCGTCGCGGCGGAACGGGGGACGGTCGCCGCCCCGGTCGCCGCCGCGGTCGTCGTCACGGCGGTACGACGGACGGTCGCCGCCGCGGTCGTCCCGGCGGAAGCCGCGGTCCCCACGGTCGTCCCGACGCGGCCCACGGTCACGGTCGTCCCGCTGGAACGCCGGACGCGACGTGCGGTCGCCCTCACGGCGGTCATCGCGCTGGAACCCCGGACGCGACGTGCGGTCGCCTTCACGACGGTCGTCGCGCTGGAACCCCGGACGCGAAGTCCGGTCACCCTCACGACGGTAGCCGCCGCCACGGGTGTCCTCACGACGGTCGTCACGGCGGAAGCCGCCGCGCTCGCCACGGTCGCGGTCGTCACGACGGTCGTCACGGCGGAAGCCGCTGCCGCGGTTGTCGTCACGCGGGCCGGAAGAACCGGCACGGTCGTCACGGCGGCCGCTGTCACGGCGGTCGTTGTCCCGGCGGAACCCTCCGCGGTCACTGCGGTCACCGCGGTCACCTCGGAAGCCTCCGCGGTCGCCCCGGTCACCACTGTCCCGTCGCCGCTGGTCGCGCTCCGGTCGGTCGTCGGGAGAGTTGGTGGACATGGTGACTCCTGTCATCGGTACACAAGCATAGTAAAAACGAAAGGACCCCTGGTCCCAGCTGAACGCTGGGACCAGGGGTCCTCCAAAGATTGTTCGGCGGCGTCCTACTCTCCCACAGGGTCCCCCCTGCAGTACCATCGGCGCTGTGAGGCTTAGCTTCCGGGTTCGATATGTAACCGGGCGTTTCCCTCACGCTATGACCACCGAAACCCTAATGGTTTCGAGCGAACAAGCACACTTTTTTGTTATGTGTTCTGCTCAAAAACCGGCAACGGTCGTTGCCTCAGAACCAACACAGTGAACGCGAGCATCAATGGACAAGCCCTCGGCCTATTAGTACCGGTCACCTCCACACGTTACCGTGCTTCCAGATCCGG